>QIAK01000291.1 GCA_003225515.1 Acidobacteriota bacterium
AGACAGGAAAGGGCGGCATTCGCAGAGTCTCCAAGTTCTCGCGCACGGGCTTCAGTGTCGGTATCGCAGTTGTTGAAGCCCAGTGGCCTTTTTGGACGCAGGAGCAGCGGGCTCAGTTTGCAGGTGCTTTTGCCTTTTCATCAAGCTCTGAGATAGATGAGAACGACCGACGGATCATTGATTTCTTGATCGAACGCGGGAACCCGAGAATCTGGCGCAAGATCGCCCTTTTAGTCGCAACAAACATCGACCGCAAGCGCGCAATCGATTTCCTTTTAGCAAAAATAGATGAGGGGAGCGGGTCACTTGCGAATTACTACCAAGCCCTTGACACATTATCGGCTATGGAGTGCGTGCCCCGGCTCACAGACGCACTGCGAAAGCATCGTGCGCAGGTAGATCTACGCCCCTCGCTCGACCTTTGGGAGAATAGGTTCATTTACTTGGATTACATAGCATGTTCCGCTGCTTTGTTCAAACTGACCGGCGACGAACGGTACCGGAAGAATCTCCAGGCGATGCTTGAAGACCGCGACGAGCCAATAAGACAGATGGCGCGAGCAGTTGCAATGTCGAGTCGCATAGCGGTCTGAGTGTGTGAACCTGACCTGCTCCCCTGTTTCCGCGCACAGCTAAGTATGATTTCATAGATTAGATAGGGGTAAGTGACTGACCCGCCCCGATTTCAGGCTGATACCACTGATACCGTTTTGACAGGTAACGCAGCGACTAGGAGAAACTGCGGAAACTATACCCGAAGATCGGATTCGCTTGTAACCCGCTCAAACACAGGGTATTATCGCGGAAGTGTACGATTCATCGGCGCTTGCTAGAAACTGTGATAATAGAATCCCTCCCTCTCCGCCAGATTTTTCGGAACTCTCAAATCGTGCACTACAGCAATAAGTCCCGCGCGAGTGGATACCCAGCCGTGAAACGATTCAGCTGAGAACCTACCGCTTTAATGAGTCTCGAAGGAGAGTGAAATGGCAGCCCCGCCTCTGATTTATGAAGAAGACACTGTCAAAGCGGAGACGTATTACGTAACCATTAATCTTGGCGGGAACGATGCGCCGAAACCTATTACTGGAATCTTTGTCCCGGAAAACTACAAGGTTTCATCTGATGTCGATATTGTATTGTGGCTGATGGGGCATCACGATAATTCCGAGTACCCAGCAGCGCTCACGATTGACGATTACTGGTTTAAGTATCCGCATTTCCGGTTCCGGGAATTTGTAAACGTGAGCAACAAAAATGTGATTCTCGTGGCACCGTCGCTAGGACCTCACTCACAGTCAGGCAACCTGGCAAGCGCAGGCGGGCTCTCCACGTATCTGGACCAGGTACTCAGCGCGCTCGAAGCCTACGGTCCTTTTTCAGGCGTCCCGACATTAGACAATCTGGTGATTGCCTGTCACTCGGGAGGCGGGGCTCCGATGCTTGGGATCGCCACTACGAGTCAGCGTTACTCTGACAACATCAGGCAGCTCTGGGTTTTTGATTGTATCTATGGGGCGGTTGAAGACACATGGCTGAAATGGGCACAACAGAACAGCAAGAAGATTCTGTTCATCCGCTACGGGAGCAGCACTCCTGAAAGATCGAAAACGTTGATGAGAATAGCTGCGAAGCAATCGAACATCAATGTTGACGGCGACGAGTCAACGCCGCACAACCGGGTGCCCACAACTTATTGGAACCGTTTTATGCGGCGGGCCAATATTTTTGGAGACAAATAAGAGCCTTTGCTCGCGCCATCGAAAGCTGCGCCACCGTACTGAGTGGTTCCATAGAGATTCCGCGCCGAAACGGACGAAAGCGGCGATCAGGCGGCTTGCTCTACGAACTCGACCTCATGTCGCTCGAGGTGCCGCCCGCGGCAGGAACGTAACACTTCTGGGTGTAATCCATGACCATACGGTCGGCGTTAAAGCGCCAGCCCAAGGTTCGGATGGTGCGCTTCATGCGCTTGATCCAACCCCGCGGAAGTCCATCCCGATCGCGATGGTAATAAAGAGGAATCACTTCTTCGCGAAGCGCCCGCAGCAGGTCTTCTCCATCCCGGGTATCGTGAACATTCAAATTGGAATGCGTCCTGCCAGTGCCAATGGCAAACCCGTTCATGCCGTCGAAGGCTTCGGCCCACCAGCCGTCGAGGATGGAAAGATTCAACCCGCCGTTCAGCACCACTTTTTGACCGCTCGTGCCTGAGGCTTCCAGAGGACGCCGCGGATTATTGAGCCACACATCGACGCCCTGCACAAAATGACGGCCGACATTAATGTCGTAGTCTTCGACAAATACGAACTTGTCGCGGAACTTGGGGTCGCGCATCAACTCGGCAATCTGCTGCAACACTCGCTTGCCGGGTTCGTCGAGGGGATGAGCCTTCCCGGCAAAAACGAACTGCACCGGGCGATTCGGATCGTTCACCATAGAAGCCAGCCGCTCTATGTCGGTGAGGATCAAGTTGGCGCGCTTATAGGTGGCAAACCGGCGTGCGAATCCGATGGTGAGCGCATCCGGGCTCAAGACGCGCTCCAGCCGCTGCAAGGTCTCGTGCGACTCTCCGCGGCGCTGCGCCTGGTCCACTGCCCGCCGCCGTACAAATTCTATGAGCTGCGACTTCAAATTGAGGTGTGTCTCCCAGAGTTCGCCATCATCCACGTCTTCGATTCCCAGCCAGATTTTCGCCTCGCTACTGCGCTGGTTCCAATCCGTGCCCAGATGGCGATCGTAGAGGCGGTGCATTTCCGGCGCCAGCCACGAAGGAACGTGCACGCCGTTGGTGATGTGTCCAATGGGAACGTCGTCTTCCAGTTTATTGCGGAACAGTTTTGTCCACATGGCGCGCGACACTTCAGCGTGGAGCGCTGAAACTGCGTTGGCACGGCGCGAGAGCCGCAGGGCCAGCACCGTCATACAAAAGAGTTCGTCGCCATTGCTCGAGTTCTCACGGCCCAATCCCAGGAGCGTTTCCGGAGAGAGCCCCAGCGCTTCACGAAGAGGTCCAATGTGTTCCTCGACCAGACCGGCATCGAAACGGTCGTGGCCTGCGGGCACGGGGGTATGCGTGGTAAACACCACTTCCCGAGAGATGCGTGGAACCGCAACATCGAATGTGATGCCCTCATCTTCCATACGCTGGCGAACCGCTTCCAGCACGGCAAATGCGCTGTGGCCCTCGTTCAGGTGAAGCACGCCGGGAGAAATTCCCAGAGCTTTGAGCGCCCGCAATCCGCCCACGCCTAGCAGCAACTCCTGGCGAATGCGGATGCGGAGGTCTCCACCATACAACCGGGACGTGAGTTCGCGGTCTTCCGGGGCGTTCCCTTCCACATCGGAATCCAACAACAGCAGGTCACGCCTTCCAACCTTTACGCGCCAGACCTTTGCCTGAATCCGGCCACTTCGGGTTTCGATTTCTACCATGACCGGACTGCCGTCTTTACCAATGGCCACTTCCATGGCCATTTGATTGACATCGGTCTTCAAATATTCTTCGCGCTGCCATCCGCCCACATCGAGACGCTGCCGAAAATATCCTTGTCCGTAGAACAGACCAATGCCCACCAGAGGAATGTCCAGATCCGAGGCGCTCTTGATGTGATCTCCCGCCAGCACTCCGAGGCCGCCGGAATAGACCGGCAGTGATTCGTGCAAGCCAAATTCTGCGGAGAAATACGCAACGGGGTGAGGACGCAAAACTCCGGCATTTTTCGCTCCCCAGGTTCGATCTGCTTCGAGATATTCGAGCATGCGCCGATAGGCATAGTTCACGCGGCTGTGCAGCATGATTTCTGCGGCGCGCGCTTCCAGTTTCGCCAGTGGAAGTTCTGCTAATAGGGCAACTGGATTGTGATTGAGTTCAATCCAGCGCGCCGGATCCAGATCGAGAAAGAGACTTGAGGAGTTATGGTCCCAACTCCACCAGAGATTGCGCGCCAGCGCCCACAGCCGCTCCTGCAGCGGTGCGATAAAACGATCGAGCGTGCGGGCCTCACTGACCACCGGAGCGACCTGGGTGGCAGCTTCCGTCAGCATCCGAATTTCGTTTTCGCTGAAGGAACGCGCTTCAATGGTTTGAATCACCAGAACACCTTGCAGCACGCCTCGATCGATCAGGGGAACACCTAGAAACGATTGATAGGCATCCTCGCCTGCGTCGTGAAAATATTTGAACCGGGGATGATTCTTCACCTGCTCAACCGCGACCGGGCGCACCATTTCCGCAACCAGGCCGGTAAGACCTTCATTCACCGCCATTCTCAGGCTGCCGATGCATTCGCGGCGAAGTCCCACGGTGGCGGCCAGAACCAGATTGGCGCGATCGGGCTCCAGCAGGTAGGCGGAACACACGTCAGTGCGAAACCTCTTTGCGATCAGGGCGACCACATTCATCAGCGTTTCCGCTGGTTGCCCGCCTTCGGCCGCGAGGTTGGCAATTTCATCCCGCGTCAGCACGTTCGTGGCTTTGCCTGAAGGCACGGCTTGCTCCATCTCCTCAGCTACGTTCTCGTATCCGTCCAATCTGGGTCTCTCGCCTCCGTAGGGTCTTTTTTGGTCTCGAACGAATGGGAAACGCTCGCCCCCCGATCGGCCGAACTAGTTTGATGACGTCGTCGCGGACACAGTTTCTAGTGTTTCTATTGTACGGTGTGGGAATGAAATCACGAACTCGTGGGAGTTTCTGCTGGGAAAACCGCTCCCAGATCATCCGATGCTCCCGTATACCATCTTGATCCAACTCGGTCCGGTGCGAAGCAGGCTTTAGCCGTAAAAACCCGTTTGCGTTGCGCCTTGCACAAGGAGTAGAATCGGCGCCAATCCAGCCATCCGATGGAAGACATGCGTCCACTTTCCATTGGAGTTTCGAGCAAGCGAGCGTGGGAAGACGATCTTGAGAGGATCATTCCAGATCGAACACCCAAACTGCGGCTCCGTTAGACCAGGACAGTTTGAATCGACGGATATTTTTGAAAATAGCCCGCAAACCTTTGATTCTCGCGCAACCCATGGAGTCAGCACAATGAATGGTACTGCCGCACGTTTCTTCCGGTTGGGTGTGAGCCTGTCTGGATTGTTGGTTTTAGGTTGGGTGCTAACCGGCCAGGCGGCAAGGCATGCCAAGCACGGAATCCCCCTGCCTACTGACTGGAGCCACAGTCACGTCATCTTCACTCGACCCGCCTCGGATGAGCAAGCGCGTCTGATCGGCGACGACCCGCGCTATTGGCAACAACTATATCGACAAGGGCAGTCGCAGGTATTGGCGCCGGAAGTGACCGATTTATCTGTTGCCGGAATCACGCCTGGCGGCACTTGGCCGCAGAGTCTGGGGCACACTGCTGCCCCTGGCGCAGCCAACTTTCCTGCCAAATACTCATTGAGCAGCGGCACTGCTAATTGCGGTAGCGCCGCCGTCCCCGATTACGTGGTTTATACCAGCGGTGTCATCGGGTCGGGAACCCAGGCCAGTGTGGTCGCCTTCGACAACATCTACTCGGGATGCGGCGGCACGGTACCCACAGTTTATTGGGCATACAATACCGGTGGTCTGATCCTTACCTCTCCAGTGCTTTCGCTCGACGGATCGCAGGTCATG
>QIAK01000292.1 GCA_003225515.1 Acidobacteriota bacterium
GAAATCACTGAGCACATTTGCGAGCTGGCCTTCGGTCGAGCCCTCGTTGACGTGATGGTCCCAGCCGCTGATATCGGCGAATGCTACCTGCACTCCCAGGTTTGCCTTGATCAATTGGGCGAGTTGCCGCAGACCTTCGCCGAAGCGTCCCCGCGTAGGATAGTTCGCTCCGGCGGCGGGCGTATATTTCCCTGGATCGGCGGCTTTCAGCATCTTTACCGCATCGAATGTTTCCGCGCCTGTGCCGTGCAGCACGCTATCGGATGAATGGTCATACATCGCCTGAAATGCGTTCGCAGCGGGCGAGGCCTTGGGATTTCTTCCGCCGACAGAAAAATCATTGATGTTGTTCATTGCAACGGCAGGCTCGGCGCCGCTCAAAATTCGCGGAACGGAAGGTCCAAACGCGATCGCGCGGAACGGAGAACTCTGCGTCGCCGGCAAGCTGCGGAGCGATCGGTTCAGCCATCCATCTTCTGTAACTTTCACGCCAGGAGTTCCGGTTTCCATGAAATCCTGCGCATCGAAATGCGAGCGCGTAATGTCAGGCGAGCCGGCAGCATGCACAATCGCCAGATGTCCCGCCTGCCATAGCGGCTGAAACGCTGTTAGTGACGGATGCAGCCCGAAGAAACCGTTCAGATCGATCACCGACTTGCGCGGAATGTTGATGCTGGGGCGCATGGCGTAATACTGCGACTCGCCATAGGGAACCACAATGTTCAGGCCATCGGCAGCACCGCGTTGAAAGATGACGACCAGGCGCTTAGTGCGTGCTCCGTTTTCGGTCGCGCCGAAAGCTGCCCGGGTGAGGAAACCAGGGACCGCCGTCGTGCCGACCACGGCGAGAGCGCTGTTGCGGAGAAATACGCGACGGGTGATGGACATGGTTCTACCTCAGCTCTCAGCGATCAGCGCTCAGTTATCAGCTTCTCAGAACTAGCTGATAGCTGACGGCTGAAAGCTGATAGCCAGGATCTCATCTCTTCTGAAACTCCGGCGAGCCCAGCAGCAGACCCGCGATCGTGCTTGCATCCGGCGAGTCAGCCGGCTTGGGCTGCGGATTTTTCATGCTCTTGTTTTCATCCTGCACAGCAGGATTCTTCGCATCCTGCCCGGTGGCCTTCGCCGGAGCTGAAAGCTGCGCCATGATCGAATCGTGCGTTTGCTTCGAAACATCACCCGCGAGCAGCTTTGCTTCGAGCGCAGTTAGAGCCGTAGTGGCATCCGTGGGCGGAGGCGGGCCTCCGGCCAACTGCACCGCATCCACTTTCACGCCTCGCACCTTGCCACCGGTCAGGCCCAGCGCGAAATTCATGCGGCCCAGCAACGCGGACGAACTCACCCAGGTATCCGCCTTCATGGAATAGCCGGTCGGGGGCTGCGCCGAGTAGAGCGGCATGCCCATGTTGCCGATCTGACGTGCGAGCGGAAAAGCGTCTTCCACATTCGCGCCGGTCGCGCGCACCGCCGAGGCCACAAACTCGAGCGGCGTTTTCATCTTGGCGCGGTAGGCCCTATCCGCCCAGAATTCGGGAGAATGGAAGAGCGTGCTCAGAACTTCGCGAATGTCGCCCTTCTTCTGTTCGAATGTCTTGGCCATACGATCGACCAGCGCGGGCGGTGGATCGTCAGAGACGAAGCGTTGCGCCAGTTTCAGCGAAATGAAATGCGCTGTCTGTGGGCTGGTCGCCAGCAGGTGAAGCACTTCTTTACCCTCGTCCTCGCCTTTCGGTTTAATCTTATGTCCCAGAACAAACTTAGGACCGGGCTCGTGCATGCGCGAATCGTAGCGAAATCCCAGGCCTTCAAAGGGTTTGTCGATCGTCCATCCAGTGAAGACCTTGGCGACTTCGGTGACATCGCGTTGCGAGTAGCCGCCGTTCACGCTGAGAGTATGCAATTCCAGCAATTCGCGGCCATAGTTCTCGTTCAGGCCGCTAGCCTTCCGTTTACCGTTTTGATTTGGCCGCTGCTGCGGATAAGGATACCGGCGCGGACGGCCGTAAGGACCATACGGACGCATCGGACGCCCGCCCATTCCGAGCGCCTGCTGAGAGTTCGGCCCTACGCTCATCCAGTTGTCGAGATAGAACATCATGGCCGGACTCTTTGCAGTAGCCACCAGTAAATCTTCAAACTTGCCCAGTGCGTGCGGTCGAATTGCATCTTGCTCGTAATTGGTGACCAACTCCCGCTCAGGACCTTTGCCGACAAAAACATTGAAGTGATTGAACCAAAAATCGGTCATCACTTCTTCCAGTTGGCGGTCGCTGTAAATGGCTCGCAGCAGTTTGGCTTGCACCAGTTCCGAAAGCACGACGGCTTGCGGATTGTTCATAGCGAGCAGTGTTTCCTTCTGCCTGGGATCCATGCCATCCAGAAATTCCTGCCCAGGTCCGCGCAGCGATTCCGCAAATGCGACCTGGTCCGCGGTCGTCATGGCCATTACTTTTTTGTAGCGCTCAGCGGGAGGAAGATCGATGAGGCCCTGCATTTTTAAATCCGCGTAGAGACGTTCTTCGCGGCGGCGGGATTCGGGATCGTCCACGGGCGCTGCCTTGGCTTCCATGTTCGGCGTCATCGACATTTCTTTATCAGGCGCGTTCATGGAATTGCTGTCGGCGGGTGTGGCATCGGAGGCGGCCGCGGCGGCAAGCTCCTCGGCCGTTTTCGCTGTATCGGTTGCCGCGGGCTGTAAGGGTGCAGCAACCGGGGATTCCTTCTTCCGTCCCTTTTCCTCCTGCTTGGCCTGCATACGCGCGATCTGCACCTGAAACACAGCGCGCTTGGCGGGATCGGACGGCATCGGCCTCTTGCCGTCCATCACCTGCCGGATCATCTGGTTGTCAGGAAATTCTTCAACAATCTCCTTCGAACTCATATGCAGCGTGCGAAAGCCCTTGAGGCGCCCTTCCACCGCGCTGTCTGGAATTTTCTCGGGATGTAGCTGGAGATCGATCCACCGATCGACACCCATTGCCGCCACCTGCTGGACATCACCGGGGCGCGGACCAAAAGTGAGCCGGTTCAGCGCCTGCACCGCTCGTTTTTGCTCTGCCTGGCTGGAATAGTCAACCTTGTCCTTCTTTTTGGCGAGCAACTGCGGGACCGCAGAGGCAAGGCCTAGAAATAGACAAAGCAGCGCGAGCTTACCCAGGCTGGGCTTCTGGAAACTGAATGTCATAAATCTGGCCCCCAAGAAAACACGCTTCCCACAGAACAGCTCTCTTGATTATGAACCCTCACGGAAGAAAAAGTTGCTGTCCCAATCGGTTCCGGAAGTGATTGTAGGACAGGGTTTTGGGAGCCGCAACCGAGCTAGTGGCCACTTTCTTTGGTGAGATACATTTTTCCGCGTGAAACTTTGTGCTGCAGCGTGGCCGCCAGGTGATCGATGTCGGAAGCCGCAATGTTCACCGAAAGGCCGTCGAGCAAGGGAGCGCGACTGCTCCCCACGGCATCGCGCCGCACCTGGATCAGCAGACCTTGCACCACGTTGGGATCGTATTTCTCAGGAGCCATGCGAACCAGATCGCTGAGCGCGCTGCCCACTGACAAAGGCGCGCGGTACGGACGCGCGCTGGTCATAGCATCAAACGAATCGGCGAGGCCTACGATCCGCACAGCCATGGGCAGATCGTCCTGCCCGAGCCGGTCAGGATAGCCAGAGCCGTCACTGCGCTCGTGGTGCCAGCGCACGGTCTCAGGAATTTTGGGCCAGGGGAATTGTACGGTGCTGACGATCTGATGGCCGACGGTGGTGTGATCGGCCATTTCTCGGAATTCTTCCGGATCAAGTGCACCAGGCTTGCCGAAGAGGCGCCGATCGACGGCAACTTTTCCAATGTCGTGAAGGTATCCGGCGCTGCGCAAGGCGGCCACGTCGCTGGGCTCCATACCCATGGCTTCGCCAATGGCGGCGGCATAACGGCCCACTCGTAACGAGTGCCCGTGAATGTTCACATGCTTGACGTCGATGGCGGTGGCGAAAGCTTCCAGCGCGTTGTCGTAGAAACCGTGTAGCGAGGCCATCAGCCGCAGATTTTCTGAAACCCGTTGCGCGATGGTTTGCGTCAGGGCATGATTCTGAACCGCCAGCGCGATGTAACTGCACAGCAATTCCAAGGCATCGAGCTCGCTGTCTTCGTAGAGTGCGTCACCGGGACGGCGGCCCAGCCCGACCACTCCGGCAAGCTTGCCTCCTGCTTTCAAGGGAGCAAGGCATTTGAATAACTCGGGCGCGACATTGCCGTTGGAACTCAGAAAAACCGAGTACGTCGAAGAGTTCAGAACGATTGGACCACGCGCTGCGCTCAACGCATGTACATGCTTCGGAAGGAGAGGAATGAAGGCGGGATCAGGCATCAGGGCGAATCCCTGTGCGGAGGCGGAAGTCAGCATGGCAGGCTTGTCGTTGAACAAGAGGAGCGCACCTTCGCGCGCGCCCGCCGCTTCCATGATGGCCGACAGCATCAGCCGCGACGTTTCTGAGAACTCGCGCTCCGCTGTTAACGCGGGACCGAGCTCAGAAAGCGCCTCAACCGTATGCAACAGCCGCCGTAAATTGTTGGTCTGAATCGCCACCGACGAAGTGGGAGCCAGATCGCAGAGCAAGACGAGGGTAACATGCGGGAAATCCCTAAGGCGAGGGGCCGTGTTGGTTAGTTTGATGCGGTGGTGTAGAAGATCAGGAGTGCCTGCGCCAGATTTTCTAGAAGTGCTCGCGGAGTTCTGCGAAGCGGCCGACGATCAGCAATTTCTGGTTTGGAGGCGCGGGGTTGACCTCTTCGTGCTCGAGAATCCAGGTATCGCCGTGCGGCACGAAAACAGCATGCAATCCCGCGGCGAGCGCAGGATTGATGTCGGATTTCGGGCTGTTGCCAACCATCCACGTAGTATCGTGCGCAAGTTCATACTTTTCGACCACACGCGCGTAGGCTGCGGGATTTTTCTCGGCGACGATTTCGATCGCCGCGAAATATTCCTTCAGGCCGGAGCGCTCGACCTTTCCCGTCTGCTCGAGGAATGCACCTTTCGTCAGCAGAATGAGGCGATGGTTCTGCGATAAATACTGCAGCGTCTCAGGCACCTGGGGCAACATCTCGATGGAATGATCGGTAATGCTGTGCGCGAAACTTTGGATCTGAGCATGCAACTCCGGCGTGATGGGCTCGACGCTCAGGCGCTCAAAGGTTTTCACCAATGCATGCGCAAAACTGTGCAGACCGTATCCGTGAGTGACGATGCATTCGCGCTCGACGTCGTTGAGTACTTCGCGCACCTGCTCGGGAGAATATTCGTGGTGATTGAGAAACGAAATGAAACGAGCGATGGCCCTCTCGAAGTAAACATTGTTCTCCCAGAGCGTATCGTCGGC
>QIAK01000620.1 GCA_003225515.1 Acidobacteriota bacterium
AAAACCATGAGACTGCAATTAAGCTTTAATGTCCCGGAGGTCCTTCGCTTCGTTCAGGATGACAGCTTGTCGAGCGTTTGACTGGCTGCTACGCGACTTTGTCGTCTTTGTCGGCGGCCGGTTGTTGTTGCTTTCCGTAAGTTTCTTCTGCCTCTTCGATGTCTTGCTCCACCTGCTCAGGATCGGGAATTTCGAACTCAGGATCGCGGGTGTTGTCTGAGCGGCGGGCGTTTGCGTCTTGTTGAGAAGCTCTGGTCTCGGGAGTGTTGCTGCTGTCTTCGATATTCGCCATGTTGACCTCCGTTCACTATGATGTTCCCGAACATGGCGCTTGGCAAATACATGAGGCAGCCGTGCCAAGCCGACTGCAATCTCACTTAGCTCTGTTTTAATAAAGGTTATGGATCGTCTCCCTAGATACGAGTTCCATGTCTCTCGCGCCGCGCGCGAACGCTACCGCTTCGAAGAAGAGTTGTTCTCGTGGAACGGCAACGTGCTGTTCGCGAATGTCGCGGCGAGCCGTCACTTCGCGGAGAAGATGAATCGGCAGCGAGATGTGGAACGACATCCGGAACGAACGGTGCATCCCGGCGCGCTCAATGCCATGGCGCTCATCGACGAGCTCCTGCACGCGCTGGTGGCACGATATCGCGAGCAGCGCGATCCCAAGGTAATGATCGACGCCCTGAGCTGGTTCGAGCAGCGGGTCGGGCGTGAAGCGTTGGAGAAGACGCTGCTTGAGTTCACGCAACAGTTTCCTCCACGCGATGTATACACCGGCAAGCGCAACGCCGCGGAGTGGCTGAAAGCGTCGAGCAAGGGCACGCCACATCGTGCAATCGCTCTCGAAGAGATGATGATGTTGTGGCTGGCGAACCTGAATGCTGCCTTTCGCCGCTTCAATGAACTGTTCGACGATGATGAGCTGGAGAAAGCCACTGCGTATCCCAGCATTACTGCGGCTTTGAAAGATTATTTCCAGACGCGTCCGCGCTTTGGTCCGCAAAACCAGAATCTGGTTGATCTGCTTCTCGCGCCTGCATTGGCTGCTCCTGATTCTTTGGAAGGTCAGCTCGCTTACATGCGAGACACCTGGCACGAAGTATTGGGCGAGATGATGCGCCGAATTCTGGTGGCGATCGATGTCTTCAAGGAAGAAGAGGTCGCCGTCTGGATGCGTTTTCATCCGCAAGACGGCCGTAAGCCTCATTTCGGTCAGCAGCAGGATCGTGGCGATTCCAGCGCGGCGGCGGTTCCGCACTACAACCTGAAAGAGCCCGAGTACGAGCGCTTCAGTCCCGATGTGGACTGGATGCCGCGAACGGTAATGATTGCCAAGAGCACCTTCGTATGGCTCGATCAATTATCGCGGGCCTATCAGAGGCACATTTACCGCCTCGACCAGGTTCCAAATGAGGAAGTCGATGCACTCGCGCGGCGCGGATTCAATTCGCAGCGCATCAAGCAGCTAACGGGAAATCCGGACGCGGCGGCTTCCGCCTATTCGTTGTTCGATTACACGATTGCCGAAGAGCTTGGAGGCGAGGGCTCTTACCTCAACCTTCGCGATCGTGCGATGGCGCGCGGCATCCGCATGGGCAGCGACATGGTTCCCAATCACACCGGCATCGATTCGCGCTGGGTCACGGAGCATCCTGATTGGTTCATCTCGCTCCCGTATCCGCCGTTTCCAGCCTACCGCTTTGACGGGCCCGATCTCTCAAGCGATGGGCGCGTGGAGATCAGAATCGAAGATCATTACTACAACAAGACCGATGCTGCAGTGGTCTTTCGCCGACGCGATCGCTGGAGCCGCGACACGCGCTTCATCTATCACGGAAATGACGGCACGAGTTACCCCTGGAACGACACCGCGCAGCTGAACTATCTCAACCCCGAAGTGCGTGAAGCTGTTATTCAGAAGAGTGATTCGCTTTGACGCGGCCATGACGCTCGCCAAGCAACACTATCAGCGCTTGTGGTATCCAGCCCCGGGAACCGGCGGGGCGATCCCGTCGCGTGCCGAGCACGGGCTCACCAAGCCCGAGTTCGATGCCGCCATCCCCAACGAATTCTGGCGCGAGGTGGTCGATCGCTGTGCTGCGGAGGCTCCCGGCACGCTGCTTTTGGCCGAAGCCTTTTGGCTCCTCGAAGGATATTTCGTGCGCACGCTCGGGATGCATCGCGTATACAACAGCGCCTTCATGAACATGCTGCGCGACGAGGAGAACGCGAACTACCGCAACGTAATCAAGAACACCATCGAATTCGATCCCGAGATTCTCAAGCGCTACGTGAACTTCATGAATAATCCCGACGAGCGCACAGCGGTGGACCAATTTGGGAAAGGCGACAAGTACTTCGGCGTGTGCACGCTGATGGCTACGCTGCCAGGTTTGCCGATGTTCGGACATGGGCAGGTGGAAGGATTCAGCGAGCGCTATGGCATGGAGTACCGCCGCGCGTATCACGACGAATCGCCGGATGCGTGGCTGATCGCGCGTCACGAGCGGCAGGTCGCGCCATTGCTGCATCGCCGCGGTCTGTTTGCCGAGGTGCGGAACTTTCTGCTGTATGACTTCTACACCGATTCCGGTTCGGTGAATGAGAATGTGTTTGCGTACTCCAACAGTCAGGGCAACGAACGCGCCCTGGTGATCTTCTACAACAGTTTCGGAGGCGCCCACGGCTGGATCAGAGTTTCTACCGGGTTTGCGGAAAAGTTTCCCGATGGTGGACGCGCAGTGCGCCAGCGTACTCTGGCCGACGCCTTTGCTCTTTCCGGCGACCACACGCAGTTTGTTGCTGCACGCGATACGGTCACTGGCCATGAACATCTCTATAGCGGGCGCGAGTTGGCGGAAAAGGGAATGCGGGTCGAGTTGAACGGCTACGAGTGCCACGTTTA
>QIAK01000293.1 GCA_003225515.1 Acidobacteriota bacterium
CTCATGTTCCACCGCCGGATTCCCATCGGCGACCGTGACCGCAACACGTTGCCCCGCGCTGACCTGGCGAACGAATCTCGAGGGCAGCGTGAACCGCACACGCAAGGGGCTGGTGGCGGTCACCCAGAACAAGCGTTCGTCACGAGCAACCGTCTGGCCGGCTCGAACGTAGCGTCGCGCAACGATGCCATCGAATGGGGCGGTGATCTGGGTTTTCTCCAACTCAAGTTCCAGCGAACGTTGCATGCCTTGCGCGTTGATCAGAAGCTGTTCGACTCTTTTTACATCCCACTGGTCACCCTCAGCTTTGTAGCGCGCGTGCTCAAACTGTTCCTCTGGGATGAGTTTGGCCTCCCACATTTTCTTGGCCCGCTGGAAGTCGGAGTCGAGGACTTTTGCCTCAGCCTTCCAATTATTAAGATCGGCCTCGGTGCTGGCGGTTTTGGCGCGAGCCGCTTCCAGGTCAGCCGAAATCTGGCGATCATCCAGTTTGGCCAGCAGCTGTCCTTTACTCACCCGGGTACCGGGTTCAACCAGAATTTTAACGACCACGCCTTCTCGCTGGGCCGCGACGTCGACCTGGTTCTCGACCACGATTGGACCCGAAGCCACGTAACTACCCTCTGAGGGAGCAGGCGAAGGCGACACGGCTGCCGTCTGAGATTGCGGCGCTGCGGCCTCAGCCGGTAGAGGTGCTCGACTGCACGACACGCTGACTAGCATCGCCAACAGCAAAACAGATATATGCACAGAGATTCTCAAAGTCACCATCCAAACCACGACCACAGTTTCGACCAGATCCACATGACAGGCTGGCGAAGGAAAACCATTCCCGCCGGCCGCCAGCCAGTTGACACTTTGGCGCGACCCTGCATCCCTGCCCGCAGGATGCTTTCAGGGTTCCGTACCGCGATGCGGGCATAGAAACTGCGAGTGTCCCCTTCGAGGCGTCCCATTGGACTGACGACCACGACTTCTCCCTCGAAAGTTTGTGCCGGGAAGCCATCCAGTTTCACTCGTGCGGTCTGTCCCGCACCCAGCAACCCGATGTCGGCCTGATCAACTGTTAAATCCACCAGCGCCTGAGAATTGTCGACCACGTCCGCGACAACGTCGCCAAACTTGACCCTGCTGCCAACTATGTTTTCAACGTGAGGCGTGGCAATGACGCCGTCAATCGGCGAGCGCAACTGAGTCCGGTTGAGGCGTTCCTGCGCTCGCGCTACTTCAGCGGTCCAGTAATCTGCCTGCGCCTGCTGGATGCCGGCTTCATTCCCGTCATTGCCGGCCAGAGCGCGATTCATCAGAGTCACGGCGATTTCTCGCTTCGCCTGTGCACCCGCCAGCGCCGACCGGTAGTCCCAATCTTCGAGGGAGGCAATCACAGATCCTTTGCGAACGCGCTCTCCCTCTTTCACATTGACCTGTTTCACGACGCCTTCGACTTCCGCCCCAACTCGGGCCGCATGCCCAGGCGCTACGCTGGCTGGCCCATCGATGCGGAGCGGCAAGGGTACGAGCACGAAGAATAGAACGATCCCCGCAGCGGCTGCAATGAGGGTGGCGCGACGATGCTTCTCCATCGACAGGAACTGCTGCTTCTTCTGCATCAGAGGCTGCAGCACTCCGATAAAAGGAACCTCTTTATAGAGCGAGGCGTTCCGAAGCGCAACCGTCGCTTGGGCGGCCAAGACTTTAATCATTTCCATGTGCGCCAACGTGAGGAAGTCGGGATCGCGGCTTTCGAAAGACAGCACGCCCACCCGCCCCTCTTCATCAGCCAGAGGAATTGCCTGAAACGCGCGCATCCCGCTCTCAGCAAAATAGTGCCGAAATTTCGCCCGTGTCTCTTCGCGCTCGCCGGAAACTTCCTCGCCATGCTGAGTGATGAGGGCTGGTCCCCGGAGCAATGACGCCCACTGCAGAATCTGACTGAGCAGCGCAATCTGTGGATCTTCAGGGTTGACCTGCGTCCCTCCTGAAATCGCGCGCAGCTGGATTTTCCCTCTCTGCTCGAGAGCAATGGCACCGCGCTCATAAGGAATTACCGTCGCCGGGCCATTGACCACAGCCTGCAATACCCGATCCAGATCCAACGTCGATGTGATCTCGTGACTCACCGTGACCAGGGTTTCCAGCACTTCCACCTTGCGTTCCGCCGCCAGCAGACTCGCGTTGTGCAATGCGATAGCCGAGGACTCCGTAAGCCGGCTGAGAGTGAACAGTTCATCATCGTCGAAGGGAGTTCCATCCAGCTTATTCACCGCCTCGATCACGCCCACCAGACATTCCTGGTCAATGATGCCGGCAGCTATCAGTGAGACCACTTCCCCATCAATACCCTGAGTTCGGATGCCCTCGTTGCGCCGAATGAGCCGCTCATCCTCCGCTCGCTGAATGAGTACCGGCTCTCCGTTGTCGGAAACGTCTCCCGGTATTCCTTCTCCCGGCCGCTGCAACGCTCTTTCCTGCACCGTCGGGTCGCTGCCCGACTGGTGCATCAGGCGGAGACTTTCATCCGCCTCAAGCAGCCACACGTTCACCGCTTCACAGTTCAGCATCTCGCGGACTTTGGACCCGATGATTGGCAGCAATAGGCCCATCTCCAGCGTCGAGCTGAAGACTTTTTCAATATCGTAGAGTTGGGTCAGCCGCGTGATGGAGCGCAGCGTGTTGTGGTGCTCGTCCTGATAAGTTTGCGCGCCGTACAAAGCTGCGCCGGCAATCTTGCTCACTGCATTTAACGCATTCAGTTGACCTTCGCTGATGGGACTATCGAAGCTTAGGATCTCGATTGCTCCGATCAGGGAATTGCCCCGAAGCAAGGGCAGGTAGGACAACGCGTGCAGGGTCCGCCGAACGTTGACGTGAGCGTATTCTTCCCGCAGGAGAGTCTTGCCTTCAAAGATGAGAGGCTTGAGTTCGCGAGCAAGCATTCCTAATGTGCCGGTCTCGATTGGGACAGTACCCTCCGGAACGGCTGAGTCACCCACCGTTGCCAGTACTGTCCAGGCATCGGCGTCCGAAAGTGCTGGAGCAACGTACACATTGACCACGCTATCGGGAACAGCTTCCGCGATTGCCTTGGCGAGAATGCGGGCACGCGGCAGCAGCTCGAGTTCCTCGAGCAGCCGAGCGGATAGGACCGCTGCATTCACTGTCACGCCCGAACTCTGGATTGGCATCGAAGTGGCTCCGATAGGAGCGATCGCATTATAGCGAGGGCGCAAGCCACGATTTGCAAATTCGCGAAGCTTCCTCTAAGTTGGAACGGCACTCTATCAGACGCTTTGGGGAGTGTCAACCGTACGCGCGCTGAGGGTAGTGGCTAAATTTGGGTTTCTCCGCGAACTTTGCGGATTTCTTCGCGTACTCTGCGGCTAAAGTGGTTTGATCTTCCGGCAAAGGCAGGTTCGGTGGATATCGACGTTCGCAGTCAAGCTACTGTTAAAGTGATCAAGCTCCGCGGTCGCCTCAATCTCGGGGAAGCCGTCGATCGGTTGCGCCAGACCTTCGATGATTTGGTGAACGCGGGCGAAATCTACTTCGTCCTGGACCTGGGTGAAGTGACAATGGTGGACTCCAGCGGCATCGGATTGCTGGTTAAATGCCTGACCATCGCCAAACAACACTCCGGTTCGCTGAAGCTTCTAAACCCATCCAAATTCGCAATCCAGACCCTAAGAATGACTGGCCTGCTCAGCCTATTTGAGGTCTACACAGTCGAGGAAGAAGCCGTAGCTTCATTTCATTAGTCCAGCCATTAGAACTCCCGCTCATTAGAAGACCAGCAAGCGACGCAGAGACGTGCTAATTCATTTTGAAAAAACTACCCAGCTAGGGCTGGCCGAGCGTCAGTTGTTCCGCTACGCATTGCCAGCGGCCATCACGCAAGACCCAGGTATCGGTGAAGCGCTCGTAGCGATGGCTGGTGCGCCCGTCTTTGCCTCTTAGAGTAATGTCGTCGAGTCCGGTGGCAATCACGGCATCAGCAGCTACCGCGTGGGTCGCCAGAAAAGTCATCTTAATACTTGAGGTCAACGACGACTCTGTTTTATATCCTTCCAGCATCGATTCCCGGTTGCCCAGCTTGCCGTCAGACTCGGTGAGCACAAAATCCTCGCCAATCATGCTCTTGAGCTTCGCCCAATTCAGCGCCAGTTGATCGGCGAACCATTCCTGCTCGAGCTTGGTAACCGCTTGCTCAGCGTCCGGATTTCCATGGTGCTTCGTCTGCCATGCGTAAAGCATGCTGCTGGTAAGAACGCCGGTAAGAACAATGATCAGGCATACCCCCGCCGCAATCCTCGAGCTTGAGCTCCACATTCCGTTCTTGGCCTCAGCATTATTTTCCTACCGTTGATGCTCGTAGAGGAGTATCGACTCTGGGACCGCAGATCCGGGACCTGTATTTTTTGGCACCAGAACCGCATCATAGACGCTGGCGCGCGCTAACATTCATTCACCTTCTGAGCCTTACTCTTATCTGTGCGGTCCAGCAGATGACGATGCGGGAGCTCGAATGCCTATTCCGGGATTTGGAGCACCGGAGTCTCAGGTCGGCAACATACGCCGTAGCTCTGCCAGAGCCGGAACCACGGACTGTTGGCTAACGCCTCATCATGCCTTCGATTTGCGGCAGAGATGTCGCTTGCGCTAAGTGGTCGAATGTCCGGCGCTTCGAACATTTCCTGCAGTTGCTCGATGTCGCCAATGATGCGTTCAACGTCCATGCATCCCAATCATCTAGGAAAAAGGGCGAGTGAGTCAACAATCGTTTAGGAGTAGGGGTGTTGCCGTTTCTAGAACGAAAACTCAGCGAAATCTGTAGCCGAAAATGTAACCGCTCGATTCTTCGCCCGCAAGTCTTTGGAAAGAAAAATTGGTGGGCAGTGCAGGACTCGAACCTGCGACCTCCTGCTTGTACGTCAGCAGTGATACATCTGCGTGCGATCAACGGCAAGGCGACAGGCCAACGCTACGAGTGGAAACCGAATGATCCGTTCCTGAAAAAGCTACCTGAGCTCATCAAGGCGCAAGAGGAGAA
>QIAK01000294.1:0-481 GCA_003225515.1 Acidobacteriota bacterium
CATACGCCAGTAAATATATGGTGTCGAAGCCTCCCACAGACTGCGCAAGAGATCGGCACGCTGGCCGTTTGCCCTCGCGTTTCTCTCGACCGCCGAACGGCAAAAGTGCGTCATCCCATGCAGTGCCGGCTGAAACACTCCATCCTTGATTCCTTTACGATACGCCTCCATAAGACCTGGACGAGACCATCCTGCAGGAAGGCCCTTGGCGAGAGACAACAAATGAATCTGCTGGAAAGACTCGGAACTCATCTTGCCGAAATCCAGGTTGGACACAACAAAGTTCATCTCGATACAAGGATGCCGCCCCCCGGCATCCCGATGCCGCTTCAGCACCGCGCTCAAACCAGCCAGATCCTCAGCAGTTTCCAACGTGTAGAAATCATACGGGCGCTCACCGAGGCCCAAACGTCGCGCTCGCAGCTGCTGCAATCCTTCCTGATCGTGCAGTCCCACGCGGCCCCAGTCATCGCTTTGAAAA
>QIAK01000294.1:523-6070 GCA_003225515.1 Acidobacteriota bacterium
CCTGCGCGCCAAAGTCATCGTAGTTCCCGGCAATTATTTCTGAGCCCAGAGACTGTAGTTTGGTGCGAATTGATCATTGGTGCTGCCTGCAAGGCGCGCGAGAAACTCGCCTGAGAAATTCAGCACGGGACAAATCGTCCACTGGAAAAGTGATCGCATTTTCGGATACCGCACAAAAATATTCAGACAGACGTTCACCGTACGAAAAAAACCTACGATGCTTCCGCCTTCCGCAATTATTTCGGAATGGCTGAAGGCTGTCACCAAATTACGCAGGCTACCCGGCAGAAACCGCCAAAGATCAAATTCAGAATCGCATGGAAAAACTGCGGGCGCGCTCAACAAGAGACAACCACCGGGTTTGAGCACACGGTAAATTTCTGCGATCACAGCTCCGGGGTCAGGCACATACTCTAGCATCTGGGTACAGATCACCACATCAAATTGGCCGCCGGCCAGCGGAATCTGCTCTGCTCGCGCTACGATACTGACAAGCGGCGTCCGCCGCAAATCGATCGCCACATAACGGCGGATGCGTCCCTCCAGAAGCGGACGATACGGTTGTATTCGTCCCCCAACATCCAGCACATCCAGTTCTCGACCATCCACCTGCGCCAGCCACCTCTTGAAAATTTCACGCCGCCGCCGGAGAACGAGCCAATTGGGATTCGTCAGCGAAGGATACAGGCGTTCCCTTCCTTCGCGATTGACGCTGTCCAGAGTCTCCATACTCGTTGTGAATTCGAATTTACTTCCGATTTCGGATCAGGTCGTAGTTGTGAATTTCAAAGGTACCCAAGTTCGCGCAACCGTTCCTCGACCAATTTCTCTTCGGCCTGGTCGGAAGCAACGCCGTCACGCGAACAATCGCGCAAGACAAATACGAGAAATTCCTCAAGGCTGCCGAAGACGTTTCCGAATTTCTTCTCGACTTCCGCGCACAAGTCCGCTGGAAGGCGCACGTCCCTCATCTTTGACATATTCTCACCAACGCTGTTGTTTTGCTCGTGCCCGAAGATCGCTGCTGAACGACACACGCATCCCGAAATGCGGGCCAACGCTCATCGGATCGGGATCACAAAGCAGTGTGTTGAGGATATAACAACGCGCATCGAGATAGGAAACGGCGCAGGTGACGCATGCTACGAATGCTGGAGATTGGCTGTGATTCGAGGATTAATCCCGGAGTCGCTACTGCGAGAGAGGCAAAATCAAGGATGGAAACGCTCTGGGCAGCCAGTAGACTGCGAAAACAGTAACAGCAATCAGGAGAGCTACACCCGTTATAGTCAATAAATATACGATGAAGCGCGAGGAACGATGGGATGCAGGTTGCAACATCCAATCGCAAGTACCAGGCAATTCCGGCGGAAATTCTTCACCTGAGACATCGTACGAGGGCACAGGTCGCGCACTCTTATCTCCCGTGCTCTTTTCAAAGAGCATCTCGTGCCTAACACGCTCAGCTGTCAACGGCAACTCAGACGACGCCTGCATGCTTGAATCTTACTTTTCCACGGTGTGTCGCGACAGTATCTCAGGTGGTTCAGAAGCTTCAGGGCAGTCTCGAGGCTAACCTCGATCCGCCGCTGGCGTTTTTTGCGAGAAGCCTTGAATTATGAAGGACATGAAGGTTCACGAAAGAAAACAAGGAAAAACAAAGCCTTAACTTCGTGTTCCTTGGTGTCCTTCGTGATTATGGCTTAGAGACTGACGTTATCTTCCGAAGAAAGCTCGTGCCCGAGCCCAAACAGCATCAGCAATCAGGCGATCATCCGCATCCAGTCCCATGGCGAGCGCCACGGCGGAAAAAGCTGCATAGCTCAACAACAGAGCGAAAACCACGACCAGCCACTCAGTCCGCACAAACATCGATGCCTTGCTAACCATGAACGCAATCAGCAGAGCGCTTCCGATAGGAGGCAACAACTTTAAATAGCTGCGGTTATAGGGAGACAGCTTCAACGCTTTGCGCACTTCCACAAGATTCCACGCGTTCGTTCCAGCATTTGTGAGGGCAGCGGCAATGGCAGCACCCAAAGCGCCCCAAACCGGGACAAGGTTAAAGCACAGTACCACCATGATGACCGCCATTACGGCCTGAACTCGAACCAGACGACGCTGATTGCCGGACATCAGCAGGAGATAGCCAACCGATCCCACGCCGCAGTTCACCAATTGCCCGCAGGTCCCGATGATTAGGATCAGCCATCCTGCCTCGAAGTCATGGCCGAACATGCGCATGATCGGCCGCGCGAAGGCGATCATCACGATCGATAGTGGAAAGGTCAATCCCAGCATCCATTTCGTTAGCGTCTGGAACAAACGTCCCAGCAGAACATATTCCCCGCGCGAGTGAATATCGGCGATCACCGGCGCAAATATTTGGTTCACCGATTGTAGAATCAGCGTTTCATACGAAACCAACGCCGCCGCGACCGCATAAATTCCAACCTGGCGGGCTCCCCCGAAGACACCCAGAGCAACCCGGTCGGTCTGCGCCATAAAAAATTGCATGAAGCCGACTCCGAACATGGCCGCAGAAAACGACCAGACTTCTGGCTTGAGTCCAAGTTTTTTCAAATCGGGCGAACGGGCATCCACCGGAGTGAGGCGCCACACCAGAGACAAAAGAAGTAGCATCACGATCGTCGCGCTCACGATTTGTGCCACAAGATATCCCCACAACCCCATTCCCATCCCAATCAGCACGACCGACAAGATCATCGTGGCAGGGCTGGAAACGAATTTCGTGATCATCGACCTGCGACCGACTTCCCTGTAGCCCCCAAGCACATGGCCGAAGAACGTGGTCATGATCGATGTGATCATGATGGGCACGAACAGCGGAAGATAACGCACGAGCTGAGGGGAATGATAAAAATGCGTTGCGATCCACGGACCTGCGCTCAGCAATATTGCGGAAAATACTAAGCTGGCGGCGCCCAGTATCAATGAGCCGTTCCATAACAAAGCCCGTAGGTCTTCGAATTTTTTCGAAGCTGAGTACAAGGCGACAAACCGCAATGCGGATTGGGGTAGTCCCATCACGTTGAAAACGCCAAGGAAGCTGACGATCGTGATTCCTAGCGCGTAAATACCGAGTGCTTCCGCTCCCAGCACGCGGGCAAGATAGACCTTAAAGGCGTAACCAAGTACTGCTGCAAAAATCGTTCCCGTAAAGTCCACTCCGGACTGGCGGGCGATGCGCCCCATCTCCGTCTTGAAATTGAGCTTCTCGGATCCGATAGGTATCCCTTCGGAACTCACTTCCTGTGGCGGTGCTTGAGAAAACTCAGTGCCTGCCGCCCCTTGTGCCAGTAATTGCCAGTCCCCGTGAGATATGGCAATCCGACATCTGGGTACAAGTTGAAGCACGCGTCCAAACACCCGGTAAGCCCGCAGTTTCAGCTTTCCTTTTCTGCGAAATCTTTTTCGGATCTCGCCCGACAGCATTTGCTGATAATCCACTTCAGCCTTCGCCAAGGCTCGCTCTTCCTCGAAGGCGAATGAAACCGCACCGCTGTTGGAGAGCGGGTATCCCAGAATCTGCATCTCTTCTCCAAGAAGACGTTCGACCAGGGCTATCTGCGACGGACTGAAGGCGTTCTGGTACCGGCCGATGTGTTCTGTGCTGGCAGGCTTGCTCAGTAAAGCGTGGTGCTGTCCCTCGGCCATATCCTGTTCTACGTTCTCATGCATACGGTAGAAGGAGAGCATCGCAGGCTCAAAATCAACTCCCAGGAAGGCGCAAATCTGCTCTAACTCGGCCGAAGGTAGGGCCGTCAGGGATTCATATCTCACCCAACGGACTTGCTCCGGAGGAAACCCCGGCTGATGCAGCAGATGAACCAGATAAAACTTCAACAAGGCAGCGGTGCTGAGGAGATATTCCGTGTCCCTTCGTCCAGAATTCCAGCGATCGTCGTACGACACCAGGACGTCGCGCGGATCTCGCACCATGAACAACACTCGTGCTTGCGGAAAGAGATCGCGAATTTGCGGCAGCCACAGCGCATGGCCCGGCGTCTTCTCGCCCCATATTTTTGCTTGGCGTTCGCTGGCATAAGCCTGCCCAAGTCTCTCCAGCACTTGCACAGTTGGCCCCACATATTTTGTTTGCTTGGCGGCTTCACTAGCCACGACTTGGGCAGCAGGATCGCGGTAGGACTTCAAATTCTGCCAGACTTCATTGAAAAACAGAGAAGTCTGCCAGGGATCGGTGAATTCCTCAATGCATCCCAGGCGATCCAGTACGACGTACCACCATGTTTCTGGAAAAATTGCGATTTCTGAATGCGCATCCAGCATGCGCGATAGAAGCGTAGTCCCGCCGCGACTCATCCCCACGATAAAGATCGGCGAGTCCGTCGAAAACGTCGCTTTCTTTAAACGTATCGCATCAGAAAGTGCTTCGGATATCAACCGCCCCCCCAACTGCTACTGCCGATTCGTGATCCCCTGTTCAGCTTCGGAATGACTCACTTCGGCTCTCTTGCGTGATCTGCGACGCGCTCAGATTGCGAGGCATTAGTCTAAACGCTTCCACGTTTTGGCGGCTTACCTGATTTTAATTTCCGCAAACGGTTAAAGACGGTACGAACGCCGGCTTCCAGCGTGGGAAAAGCCTTGATCATTTCGGCCGCGCGGTAACGCAATATTTCCCGCACGTGTTGCGCCCTCGAAGCCCGCAATGTCACATACAGGGTCTCTCGGGTTTGGTTCGCGAATCGTTCTTTGTACTCCTCTGCTCCTAATCCAAGATCAACGGTGCTGAAGTCAGCATTTTCCGCTGCTTCCTCAATCAATTTCGCCAGCAGGCAAAAGCCCGGCGAATATTTTTCCAGGTCGCTATCGAATGTAGGCTGGTACCAAAACCAAGTGCCGTGAAACTGGAAACCATAATTCCATGCCAGCGTCCTCGGCCCGCTCATCATCCGCGTGAGCACAACCCGACCTGATTGGGAAAGCAACTTCGTCAACTCTTCAAGAAACAAGCGGCGTTCGGGCCGCTCCATGTTGCTGACGCGGCCGGTCGCCTGAAAACGCGCCACATGAGCCTGCATGAACTGCGGCAAGATCGAGAGGATCTCTTGCTCCGAGCGCGCGTGATCGAGTCGGACCGGCGCTTCGCGCCCCATCGCGTTCAGCGACCGGCGCACCATTTTCTTTCCGGGCAACACCGGCTTGTTCTCCCCCGGACGGCGCTCAAGTCCACTCAACTTTACCTGAGCACAAACGTACGCCGTACGCGCAAAGCAGCGGTATCCGTTCTCGCTCGCAGCCAGTTGCATGACTGCGATTGAATCGGAATCAGCAGGCAGGTTCGTCAGCGTAATACTGCCGATCTCCATTTTTTTCAATTCAGCCAGCACGCCAGCGACAAATGTTCCCTTATTCTCTGGCCGGCCGACAAAATCACAGTAGTCGCCCGTCGTGGCGCAAAGAAACGAAACGCCTTTTCGTTCAGGATCGCCAGCCAGCGCCGCAACCCCACATAAGCAATCGCGCTCGTCATACCCCAATAAAATCAGCGGAAGCAAGGTG
>QIAK01000295.1:0-1306 GCA_003225515.1 Acidobacteriota bacterium
TCGTCCGACTCGCGGCTGATTCCTTCATTGTCAGCATCGAGTGCAACGGCATTTGGAAGCTCCGCCTTCAGATTGATCTTTGTTGTCCTGTTCGTTACAACTTCCCTGAGCTGGGAATCTTCCAACACAAACGACAGCCACTTCGCGGGATAAGAGGGATCAAGAGGGACATAGACTGCGCCAGCTTTTAGCACTCCCAGTAATGCGACGAATGTTTCAGGAGAGCGCTCGAGCAAAACCCCTACCCGATCTCCAGGTTGCACGCCTCGCCTTATGAGATAGTGCGCCAGTCGATTTGCTTGTCGGTTCAACCGCACATAGCTGAGGCTTTTGCCTTGATAAGAGACTGCAATCGAGTCGGGAGTGCGATCCACCTGCTTTTGAAACGCACTTTGAATTGATGACGCTTGCCCGAGGTCCGCATCAGTGCGATTCAGTTCAATTAGGATCTGATTTCGCTCCCGAGCGCCGATCAGCGGAATCTTGTCGACCGGCAGGTCAGGATCCTCAAGCACCGCACTCACGAGGTTCCGAAAATGGTCGAGGAAAGCAGAGACGGTGGTCTGGTCAAACAGATCTGAGTTGTATTCGAAGCGCCAGTGAAATGTTTTATCGTCGTCTTCGAAAACCTCAGCTGTCAAATCGAATTTCGCAATTCCGGTATCAAACGTTATTTCTTCCATCTCCAGTCCGGAAATCTGGAAGATCTGTTTTGGTATGTTCTGGAAAATAAACATTGCCTGGAACAGCGGCGCAATGTTGATCGACCGCTGGGGCACAAGTTCTTCGACCAATTTCTCGAATGGAACATACTGGTGGCTGTAGGCCTCAAGCGCCAACCCCCGTGTTTGGCGGACGAGTTCGCGGAACGTAAGCTTTTCGGAAAAGTCGGCGCGGAATACCAGCGTATTCACGAAAAAACCGATGAGATTCTCGATCTCGGAATGGCTGCGGGCCGCAGTCGGCGAGCCCACCAGGATGCTGTTCTGCATCGTATACCGCCACAGCCACGCGTTAAATGCCGAGAGGGAGACCATGAACAAGGTTGCACCTTCCTTCTGCGCAAACCCTTTCAGCCTTCCCAAGGTCTGACTGTCGAAAACTAGCTCCTCAGTCTTTCCGCGCCAGCTATGATTCGAGGGACGCCGGCGATCAAAAGGTAAATCCAGGATGGTCTGGGCTCCAGCGAGTTTTTCCTTCCAATATGCGACTTCTTCGCTAAGCACCGCTCCGCTTAGATATTCCCGCTGCCACTGGGCATATTCAACATATTGGAGCGGGAGTTCGGGAAGATCGGGAACTTGTC
>QIAK01000295.1:1593-7081 GCA_003225515.1 Acidobacteriota bacterium
CAAAGCGTCCACTTCCAATGGACCCGTGACTCGGAACAACCGAGGAAGGTTGTAAGCAGGGGTTTCCGGCTCAAGCTGATCCAGAAACCAAAGTCTCTCTTGGGCGAACGAAGTAGGAAAGGCGGAGCGGCTCATCTTACTCGTCATCCTTTCGCCTGGCGCACATGCATCTTGGAGGACCGCCCCCGAACCTCCAATAGAGTTCTTAATGTAGCCGGCCTACATAGTTTCCTGTATTGCTGGTCCGTCGTGTTCACGGCACGATTGGGAGCCTTAGATTGACTGCGCCAATGCTTTCTCGGAACCAGACTTCTCCGCTTGGGGATGCTTTTTCGCAGACGAACCCTTCCGACTCCTACCCGGCTTCGCTTGCTCAACGAAGATTGTGGTTTCTAGACCAGCTCCAGGGACCAACCGACGCTTACAACGTGCATATTGGCTTATGGCTCTACGGACCGCTTAATTTGGCGGCTCTAAAGTGGGCTGTTCAGGAGATAGTCAACCGCCACGACACTTTGCGGACGAGCTTCCGGCTGGAACACGGTGACCTGCTTCAGGTTGTAACGCAAAGCTATGGCGTCCCGTTCGAGACGACAGATTTTGTGGGCTTGCCGGACCCATATCCTCGAATTTACGACCTTGCAAAGCAGGACGTTGAAACGCCCTTCGATTTAAATAGAGGGCCTCTATTCCGTGCCCGTGTCTTTCGCATCTCCCCTGAGGAGCACGTTCTGCTGTGCACCATGCACCATACGATTACCGACGCCTGGTCGATGCAGATATTCGCAAATGAACTGGCGCTTCTGTATGGGAAGGCTTTGAACGGGCAGTCTGCCGATTTACCAGAGCTTCCCATTCAATACGGAGATTATGCGGAGTGGCAGCAGGAATCGTTTCAGACTGAAGGAGCACAGCAACAACTTGCCTACTGGAAGAATGCCCTCGGGAACGCCCCCTCGCTATTAGAACTTCCGCATGATGGAGTACGTCCGGCTGAACAAACTTTGCAAGGCGCCAGCCATGCTTACCCTATGCCGGCCGAAATAGTCGCGTCAGTCGCCTTGTTGGCCACTCAACAACAAGTCACGCCTTTCATGCTTCTGCTGGCTGCATTCAAGGCCTTGCTTTATCGCTACAGTGAAGAGACTGATGTGGTGGTGGGCGTACCGGTGGCTGGCCGCGGTCAAGTTGAAACCGAAGGCATGATCGGCTTTTTCGTTAACACGCTGGCCTTGCGGGATGACCTTTCCGGCAACCCATCCTTTTTAGCTTTGCTCGCGCAGGTGCGCGAAACTACTCTTGGCGCATTGGCTAACGCCGAGGTTCCATTCGAGAGAGTTGTTGACGCGCTCCAACCCGAGCGCGATCTGAGTTATAACCCGGTCTTCCAGGTAATGTTCTCGGTGATCAAATCCGCAATACGATCCCACGCCTTCGGCAATGTTTCTTCTTATCCTTATGTGGTGGACACCGCTTCATCAATAGTCGATTTGAGTGCAACGATGATCGAGGATAGCGACGGGAAGTGGTGGCTCCACATGGAGTACAACACGGATCTGTTTCGTCCCGAGCGCATCGCCCGAATGGTTGATGATTACATCGCGGTTCTGGGGGCAATCGTCGCGAACCCTGAAGTCCAAATTGATGGCTTGCCGCTGCCCCATGTCGCGCGCCCTCCCGCTACTGCCGAACCGCGCTCCCCCTCAGGCAATAACCACGGCAGAGTAAAAGCTGCTGTCCCCATTCGTGCCCGATCTCCACTCAAACAGCCCAAGTCCGCAGGGCCAGTCATTGAGGAGCAATCGGAGGACCACGTACTCCTGGCCGAGATCTGGAAGAATGTGCTCGGCCTTCCGAAAATTGGCATCCACGATAACTTTTTTGATGTGGGTGGGCACTCGCTACTGGCAGCACGACTCATGGCGCAAATCCAGGAGGCCACGGGCCGTAAGATCCCAGTATCGGCAATCTTTCGTTCTCCGACGATTGCGAGTCTCGCGCAGGTGATCAAGAGTAATTCTCTCGCGAAGGCAGATCCTGCGCTCATGCAACTCCACCACGGAAGAAGCGGGAGCACACCCTTCTTTGCCGTTGCTGCGCCAGGAGTGGATTCGCTAGGCCTTGTGCTGCTGGCGCGTCACTTAGATGACCGGCCTGTATACAAACTACAAGGCACTGGCCCCTTGATCGGGACAAGGCCTTTTGAAAAAGAGGAACTCCGCGCACTGGCCCGAGAGCACATCGCAGCTATGCGCACGGTGCAACCGCATGGTCCATACTGCCTGGGAGGAATGTGTGGAGGGGTTCTAATCTCCCAGCAGATTATTCTCGAGTTGGAGTCGCAAGGAGAAGAGGTGGCGCTGTTTGCCATTTTTGACACTTGGGTCCTGGAAAATTCTAAAATCCGCTCGCTCTGGTCTGTCGAATATTACCTTGAACGGCTACGAGCGCTGCGTGATCTACCACTCAAAGAGCAGGTTGTCACCGCACGAAGAGTGTCGCAAAGGTGGATGGGGAAAAGCGAATCTGTGACGGGTGGAGTGTGGGACAAAATCTATTGGCCCGACGAAAACTATCAGCCGCCACGCTTTCGAGCCCCAATTCTGCTATTCAAGCGTCCCCGGCAGCCTTATTACTACGTTCGCGACCCACAAATGGGTTGGGGTCAGCGTTCCCAAGGCGGGGTCGATATCGTTGAGATTGATTGCAGTCACTATGACGTCTTGCGAGCGCCGAACGTACAAATCGTCGGTCAGAAACTAGCTCAGCGACTGCAACAAATAAATCAGCGCGCGAGCCAGCCCTGGTTGGCGCCGACTTTTATGCCACACTTGCCCCCTCTACCCCCGGCGAGCGCCAACCTCCTGAATGGGGAAAACTGCCAGGCATGATACGACCAGCGAATACGCCGGCATCCCCGTCTTGCGCGCCTGCTGAGGCCGCTTTAGATGTCGCGCTCTGGAAAGGCGCAAGCCCGGAAGCAAGCCGGCCTGCGCGCCGTATCAAGGTCATTGGTCCGCCCAAATTTTCTCTGGGCATGATCTCACTAGGATTGCGGACTCTGGTTCAATATTCCGATCTCGTGTACACGTTGAGTGTTTTCCGTCTGTACGTACGCTATAAGCAGTCACTTCTTGGCTGGGCATGGGCGGTTCTTCAACCGCTCGCTCTGATGGGCATTTACACCATCATTTTTTCTCACGTCACCACGGTCAAGACCGGCGGCTCTCCCTATCCAATATTTGTGTTCTCGGCTCTATTGCCGTGGATATTCTTTTCTAGTTCGATCGGGAACGCAGTTCATGGACTTGTGACCTACCCAAGTCTGCTTACAAAAATGTATTTCCCGCGCGAGATTATCCCATTGTCATATTTAGCGGCGGGAGCTGCTGATTTTTGCATTGCCTCAATCATTCTCGTTGGATTGATGTTGCACTACCGAGTGCCTATAACCTGGAATCTGCTTTGGGGAATACCGATCCTGATTATTCTGGGCGGTTTCGCGGCAGCGGTCGCGCTATTGTTTTCAGCCCTCCACGTCCGATTTCGCGATGTTGGACTAGCCATGCCTTTTTTCTTGCAGATATGGATGTTCGCCGTGCCTGTGGTTTATTCGGTACAGTCAGTACCAGTTCGATTTCGAAAATTGTATTTACTGGATCCCGTGGCAGGACTTATCGAAAACTTCCGGCGTGTAGTAGTTTTTGGGGAAGCCCCGGATATTGCGGCGCTCGCGTTGGCTTTAGCAATGACGATCGTCGGATTGGCAATCGCTTACGGCTATTTCAAGTCGACCGAGGCAGTAATGGCCGATCTCATCTAAGAGCGCAAATGTTCGACCTGAGACTGAATGGAGTTTGCAAAAAATATAAAGTCGGCGCCCACGGCAATTCGCCAAAGCGCTGGTATCGAAGCCTTGTGTCGGAAGCGCCTCCGGTCATGTGGGCTCTTCAAAACGTCAGCTTCGACGTAAGAGAAGGAGAGACGCTGGGCATCGTCGGACACAACGGCGCCGGTAAGACAACCATACTGAAACTCCTCTCGGGGATTACTACTCCCACACGCGGCGAAATCCAGATTCGAGGCAGGCTTGCCGCTCTGGTCGAAGTCGGGTCCGGCTTTCATCCGGAACTCACCGGCCGGGAAAACATCTATCTCCATGGCGCCATGCTGGGCATGCGACGTTCGGAAATCGCGCGCAAGATGGACAGCATCGTCGAGTTTTCGGGCGTGGACAGATACATTGATGTTCCAGTGAAGCGATACTCGTCCGGCATGTACGTTCGTCTCGGTTTCGCTATAGTCGCTCATCTTGATCCGGACATTCTGCTCCTCGACGAAGTTCTCGCGGTGGGCGATGTGGCGTTCCAGGCAAAATGCCTGGAACGCATTACTGAATTGAGAAAGAGCTGCCGAACTATCATCTTCGTTTCTCATGACCTGGCTGCTGTTTATCGCGTCTGTAGCCGCGCGATTCTGCTCGAACGGGGCCATGTGCTGTTGGATGGCCCGCCTCGGGAGGTCATCGATGAATATCAGCGCATGACCTTTGGCACGCAGGATAGCTCCGGCAAAAAGTTTGATCCCGAAAAAGAAGCCGAGTGCCTGAATGTCTCGTTTTCCTCATCCGATATGGGAGGCATTCGGACTGGCTATCCGATGGTCGCGCATCTTTCTTATCGAGCCGCAGAAATTATTCCCGACGCGATATTTCGAATCTCGCTCTATTGGCCCAGCGGCTATCTCTGCGCGCAATTCACGAACGAGTCCTCCGGTTCGGCCCTCACTCTGCAACCGGGGGAAGGATCCATTGACTTTCACTGCCCGATCCTTCCGGTCGTGCCCGGTTTCTATCGCGTCGATCTGTCGATTGAGACGAATGGGCGGGAGCTTGATCTTAAACAACGCTGTGCCACTCTTTGTGTCGAAACCGGCAAGGCGGCTCCGGGAGACTTCTACATCGAGAATGCATGGAGCATTAGAAGCAATCTCCCGTCAATTCCTATTTCTATTGCCCGGTAAAATTGCTTTGAGAAAAGCCCAGGCTTGATCCGAGTCCCCAAGCCTGAGCCAATGCAACTCTAATGACGACGAGCCGATCAGTAGTGGGACAATGTCGTACCGTTCAGAGCTGCATTGATCAAAGTTTTAGCGTATGCGTTTTGCGAAGATACAGAAGTGGTGAAACTCATCCCACTCTCCCAGCTTGCGGTGGCCTCCGGATGGAGCCCAGAAAGGATGACCCATCCCTTACCAGATGAACCTTCCACCATGGCAGCGGTGCCATCAGGATATTTGGAGATGATTTCGCCCCAGCCATTGAGTTCCGGGCCATCCTGCCAGTACAAATCAAGTTGTGAACTCTTGGGAAATGAGATTTCGACTGCCGTCTTTCCGGTCCCTTTCCCCTTGTTTGAATACGTGTTGAACCACACGCCGTTGGTCAGATCCAGCCCGTTGTAAATTGATGAGCCGCCGAAAAATGCGC
>QIAK01000296.1:0-3043 GCA_003225515.1 Acidobacteriota bacterium
GCTGCGCGTTCGCCAGGGAGAGGAGAAATACGATTGAAAACGCAATCACAATGAAGCGCGGAATTCCCATGGACGAGTCCCTCTTCCGATATGAAATCAAAGCTGGTTTACCTGAAAAGTATAAGCCCAAGAGCCGGGGCGTATGTCAGCTGGGCAGCGACCGCTGATGCGCGCGAGATCCCCTCCGCCCGCTGGTGAAAACGCGTACGGAGGGGATGACTCAACCAAGAAAAGAAATTCAAGCTGCTCCACCAGTAAGCGGCCGATTTTCTGAACTCCCCCCGCCTGCTAACTCTTCCTCAAATGAATCGAGCCATCTCCAGTATGAATTGTCAGTGGATTGCCGCCGCCATTCAGCTTTCCGTGAACTTCATTCTCGCGAATCTTTCCTTCAGTGGTGATCGGCATGTCCAGATCAATATGTCCGTCGCCGGTGTGCAGGCTCACATCGGCCGAGAGTTCGCTGGGAATTTCGAGCGAAACGCTCCCGTCCCCGGTTTCCAATCGCCAGGCGGTCGCCAGCGTTGACCCTTGCGCGGCGCGCACTTCAACGTGTCCATCGCCGGTCTTGAGTTCGAGTTCATCAAAGCGGCCCTGGGCAGTGATGTGTCCATCGCTCGTCGAAGCGTGTAATTTGCCGTCGACCCGGTCAAGGTTCTCGGAACCGTCGCCGCTATGCAGGTCCATTTCGCCCTTCAATCCTGCAATATCGATCTTGCCATCACCCGTCTTCAGGTTGACTCGGCCCTCGCGTGGCATTTGAATGACGATGTCCACGCGGTGCGAGCTCCAACTAAAGTTGAGATCATGATGCGGGTAGCGCACGTCGATCTCCACTGTATCGCCGGTCTGGCGTTCTTCGACGCGGATTCCGCCTTCTCCAATCTTGTAGCGGCTGGTGATGACCTTGGCTTCAATGGTGTTCTGGTCCCAGGTTGTGACGCGGATGTTCGCGTCGGATGTCTCGACCCGCAAGTCGGGCTTGCCGCTGAGGTTGTAAGTCTTCGACCATTCATCGGCATGGGCAGGCAGCACGCTAAGCAGAGCGACGGCAAAGCTGGCAAGCAACATCGGCTTCACGGCAATCGATTTCATAAGATTCCTCCCGGCGGGGCACACCTGTGCCAGCGTCTTAGACGTGTTTACGGAAGTTCGGTGAGTTTGGTTCCAGGAATCTTCGTCCGCCTAGGTTTGAGCCCAGCGCCCGGCATACGCCATGCGGATCAGGGTTCGCTCCGAGAATGGAAGATAGAGAAGGGCCGCACTCACGGCGAAAGCCGCGCCTAGGCCAATTTCCTGTATCAACAGAAATGGAGCGATCGCCCACAACTGATCGAGCGCCAGGACAAAGGGAAAAATCTGGCGGAATTTCTCGCCGAGGCGCTGGTAGTCAAAGCCCACCGCCGACATCAGGTAGCAGCGCAGGGGAATACCCACGCCGGCCGTCACCATCACGGCGGCCGCAAGACTGGTCGCGCCCCACGCGGGGAGGAATAAATCCGCGACCGCCTGAACATCATGCAGTCGAAACAGCGCCGTTAGATAGAAAGCCAGGTACATCACCTGAATGAGCATGAAGAGTCCACGGGTAATCGCCCGGCGCGGGATGGGGACCTCTAGTTCGGGATGCATTGCCACCGGCGGATCCGTAGTGGCCGGCACCGGGCGCCCGGCTGATTGGGTACGTTCGGCAGCCTGGCTATGAGCATCCCCCTGATCTCGAGTGTGGACCGGAGCAATGAACCGGTAGCCGCGGCGCGCCAATGTTTCGACATAACGCGGGTTCGAAGCGGAATCGCCCAGCGCCTCGCGAACTTTGTTGATGGCCGTGTTCAGGCTATGGTCAAAGTCGACGAACGTGTCAGAGGGCCAGAGCTTCTGTTGCAGCTCTTCGCGCGTCACCACTTCGCCCGCGTGCTCCAGCAGAAACGCGAGCACCTGGAACGGTTGCCCTTGCAGGCGCAGCTTCACGCCGCTCTTGCGCAGTTCGCCCGCGCTGAGATCGACTTCAAAGACTCCGAAGCGTGCGACTCCGGCATTTTTGGACGGGACAGCCACGGGTGAAGCCGTAGTGTAGCACTGCGAGCCTGGGCGTCCGGCCACTAAGCGCTACAATACCCCCGTGCCCGACCCTACTCCCCAGGATGACCGCAAGCACCACCGCCACGCGGTTTACGCCTCGGAGACTACGGGGCTGTTGCTGATCGCGTTTGTGCTGCTCGTTCTCACTCTGATCCGCTATTGGCATAACATCCACTGGAGCCTGCGCTGAACGTGGAGCAGATTGCGCCTCTTCTGGTTGTGATCCTTGGCCCCACGGCCAGCGGGAAGACGGCTTTGTCTCTCGCGCTTGCCCAGAAATTCAGCGGCGAAATCGTCAACTGCGATTCAGTGGCGATGTATCGCGAGTTTGATATCGGTACGGCGAAGCCCACGACAGAGGAACGCGCTCTCGCGCCCCACCATCTCTTCGATGCACTCGATCCGGCGCAGTACATCACGGCGGGAGAATACGCCCGACAGGCGCGGCAGGTTCTTGCCGGGATCAAGCAGCGCCAGCACCTGCCTATTGTGGTCGGCGGCACTGGGCTGTATCTGCGCGCCTTGCTTGAAGGGCTTTTTCCCGGTCCGCAGCGCTCGGAGGAACTGCGCGAGCGGCTGCGCGAAACCGCCGCGAATCATAGGCCGGACTACCTGCACCGAATTCTGCAGCGTCTCGACCCCGGTGCATCCGAAAAGATTCATGCCAACGATTCTCCCAAGCTGATCCGCGCGATTGAAGTGTGCCTGGCCTCGCGCCGGAAGATGTCCGAACTCTGGCAGCAAGGCCGCGATCCTCTGCAAGGCTTCCGCATTTTGCGGTTGGGTCTCGATCCTGACCGTGGCGCACTCTACGATCGCATCAACCGGCGCGCGGTCCAAATGTTTGAGGATGGACTGGTTGAAGAGACGAAAAGATTACAGGAAAAGTACGGGGCAGCGGCGAGCCCGTTGACGTCGCTCGGATACAATCAGGCAGTTCAACTTTTGCGTGGAGAACTGA
>QIAK01000296.1:3086-8318 GCA_003225515.1 Acidobacteriota bacterium
AAAGCGGCAGTTGACGTGGTTCCGCCGCGAGCCGGAAGTCACATGGCAGAAGGGATTCGGTGAAGATGCCGTGATTCGGCGTGAAGCAATCGCCTGTGTCGAAACTGCTCTGTGATCCGGAAGCCCGAAGCCTAACGCTTGCAGCCCGAACTTCTGCTATCGTTCCTTTCATGCCACGAATCTTCTCCGCAATCCTCCTTGTCGTTGCACTAGCCCTGCCCACATTCGCCAAGGAAAAAGATAAAGACAAGAACGCCAAGCCCTCCGCTCCCATCAACACCACGCGCGGCGACAAGTGGGCTGAGAAGACGCTGCACACTCTGAGCGTCGAGGAAAAGGTCGGCCAATTGTTCATGGTCTGGTGCAGGGCCAGTTTCGTAAACGTGGAGAGCCCCGAGTACCTGGAATGGCTTGAGGCCATGCAGAAATATCACGTGGGCTCGTTTGCTATGTCAGTTCATGTGGACGGCCCCTTTCTTCTGCGCACCGAGCCGTACGAAGCTGCGGAATTGCTCAATCGCTTGCAGCACGAATCGAAGCTGCCATTGCTCTTCGCCGCCGACTTCGAACGCGGCGTCAGCACGCGATTGATGGGCACCACGAATTTTCCTCATGCGATGGCGTTCGGCGCCGATGGCAACATCGAAGACGCGGAGACCTTCGGCCGAATCACAGCCCAAGAAGCCCGAGCCGTGGGCGTGCACTGGAATTTTTTCCCTGATGCCGACGTGAACTCTAATCCCGCGAATCCCATCATCAACACGCGCTCCTTTGGAGAAGATCCCAAACAAGTTGGCGATCTGGTGACCGCCTATATCAAGGGCGCGCGCGAAGCTGGAATGCTGACCACGGTCAAACATTTTCCCGGTCACGGGGACACCGCAACCGATTCCCATCTCGGAGTTGCGAGCGTGAACGGAGATAGGGCGCACCTTGAATCCATCGAACTGCCGCCATTTCGGCAGGCTATTGCTGCAGGAGTTGACTCCGTGATGGTGGCGCACGTCACTGTTCCGGCGCTCGATCCCGACCCGAATCATGTCGCCACGATTTCGACGGCGGTGGTTTCCGACCTGCTCGAAAAGCAACTCGGGTTCAAAGGCCTAATCATCACCGATGCCCTCGATATGGCTGGACTGACTCATCTGTTCGCCAATGACATTGGCCGCGCCGCCGTCGAGGCCTTTAAGGCGGGCAACGACCTGCTTATTATTCCTGCGGACTTGGGGGCATCCTACGCGTCCATGGTGAAAGCTGTGCGATCCGGCGAAATCTCGCAGCAGCGCCTTGACCATTCAGTTCTTAAGATTCTGAAAATAAAGGGAAGTCTCGGCCTGAATAAGACTCGTACAGTCGATCTGAGCACGATATCTAAGGCCGTCGGCAAGCCGGAAAACATCAAATTTGGCCAACAGGTCGCCGATTCCGCAATTACCCTGGTTCGCGATAACGGCAAAGTGATGCCCCTGAAATCGAAGGGAACCACGCAAGCCGGTCTTCCGTATATGACCAGAGAGGAGACGCACAATCAGGTTTTGGCCGTGCTGTTTTCAGATGATGTACGCACCGACTCTGGGCGGGCCTTCGGACGTGAGTTTCGCGCCCGCATTCCGGATGCGAACGTGATTTATGTAGATCCGCGTATCGCGGCCGGCATGAGCGATCAGGTCCTGATGGCCGTGGATGAGGCGCAAACAGTGGTGGCTGCGGTCTATGTGATTCCGACTGCAGGCAAGATCGGCAACTCGGTCGCGATGGCCGACGCCACGGGCACGCTGCTGCAACAAGTACTGGATCATGCGGCGGGAAAAACAGCAGTTGTTGCCATGGGGAATCCGTATCTGGCCAGCGACTTTCCCAAGATCGAAAATTACATGTGCACGTTTTCTAATGCGACGGTTTCAGAAGTGAGCGCGATCAAAGCGCTCTTCGGAGAAATTGCAATTCGTGGCCATCTGCCAGTCACGATTCCAAATATCGCTCAGCGCGGCGCCGGCCTTGAACGTCCGGCGCAGGTTGCCAAGGCTAAAGGAGGATATCGGCATGCGCGGAATCAAGCTTCAAAATAGATTTCAATTGACCGGCAGGTTCGTCTTAGGATTCGCAATTCTTACCGCCTTGCTCCTGCAAGGCTGCAGTCTGAATGTGAAGAAGGGAAAAAACGGGGAAGATAAGAATGTCGACATCGACACACCAGTCGGCGGCATTCACGTAAGCAAAGGAGCCAACGAGGCCGATGTGGGCCTTCCGGTCTATCCTGGGGCTCGCCTGAAACAGGATGACCACGACGGCGATGACAAGAGCGCCAACGTGAACATCTCCGGCTTTGGCTTTGGATTAAAAGTCGTTGCCCTCGATTATCAATCTGACGATTCGCCTGCGAAGCTGGTTGCGTTTTATAAAGACCAGCTCAAGAAATACGGCAAGGTGCTCGAGTGCCATACAGCACATCTCAACGTGAATCCCGACTTCAAAGAATCTGATCACGGTTCCCATAAACTCACGTGCGAGGGATCCAGCGGCAGCAATGTTGAGCTGAAAGTCGGCACCAAGGAGAACCAGCACATCGTAGCGGTCGAGCCGGATGGAAAAGGCTCCAGCTTTTCGCTGGTATACGTACGCACGCACGGCAAGGATGCGGAGATTTAGGATCCTACTGACCACGGTTCATTTAAGGAGTACTTATGTTTCGTCGCCTCACACTTGTTCTCGCACTCGCACTGCTTACAACCTTACCGCTTTTGGCGCAGGATTCTGACGACAAGAATCTTGATATCCGCAGTTCCGTGGGCGACCTGCATGTCGGCAGTGACGTCGATGCCAAAAAAATTGGCGTGCCGCTCTATCCCGGTGCTCGTCTGAAGACCGACGACAAGGACAACAATCAGGCCAATCTGAGCCTTCTGACGGAAGCCTTCGGATTCAAACTAGTGGTGGCCAGCTACGAATCCAACGATCGTCCAGCCAAGGTGGTCGATTTTTATCGGGACAAGTTGAAAAGGTACGGCAAAGTTCTCGAGTGCCATTCCCACAAGCACGGCGGCAATGTCGAAGCTCATGAAGGCCAGGACTCGGATAAGGACTCCAAAGAGGGTAAAGAATTGAAATGCAACGAGAACTCAGGACCGGTGACCGAACTGAAAGTGGGTACCGAGGACAACCAGCATGTGGTTGCCGTCGAACCGCGTGAGGGCACTGGATCCACTTTCTCCCTTGTTTACGTGCACACCCGTGGCAAGCGGGGAGACATTTAGGCCCGCTTCGATTTCACTCCTGCCCGGGCGACCATAAGCGCGTGTTCGCCTCCTCCTTGCCTGGGAGGCGCGCCGTGCGATACTTTCAAAGACACGCCCTTCTCGAATCCCGGATGGAACAGCCCTGTTACAAGTGCGGACAAACAGTTGAAGAAGGCGTTCCCTTCTGTCCACACTGTTCGGCTCCGCAGATTCGAGTTTTAGTTGCTGAGCCCACTCCATCGCCGCTCGCATTCGCCCCCGCAATAGCTGCGCAAGATTCGGACGTCCTTCCAGCATCACAAACGGTGCCCGTCCTGGCGCTCCCGATGCAGTGGTCCCAAGCCGCCAAGCCGTGCGCACTGGCGGCGCTGGTCGCAGCGCTACTGATGTCTCTGGGATTGAATCCCTTCGTAGCGATGCTTGTCGTTGGATTTCTCGCCGTTGCTTTCTATCGCCAGCGGGGGCGCGAACGCGCCGTCAAAGCCACGGCCGGAGCAGGGCTGGGCGCGTTAGCAGGATTGCTGTGGTTTGCGATGTCGTCAGTTTTCGAAGCGCTGATCGTGATTGTGTTTCACAAAGGGCCGGAACTCCGGAATGCGCTGCTGGCAAAACTTCAGGAGGCCGCCTCACAAACTACCGACCCGCAGGTGCTGTCGGTGTTTGACAGGCTTAAAAGCCAAAGCGGCCTTGAACTCCTCATGCTGAGTGGCCTGGTTTTCGCTTTCATCGCGTCCCTCCTGCTTGGAGGTCTCGGCGGAGCCCTGGGCAGCGTCATCCTGGGCCGCCGCGACAAGTCGTAGCTTCAAAATTCAGGCGGGGTGCGAGCACGCGTGAGTTGGGCACGCTTGCGGCGTGCCGCGCCTGCCGCGTATGATGCACCGTTCTGCATCTTCACGATATTCGCGATTTTCAGACGATGAATAAGCCCGCACGCGGTTCGCTGCTCGGGATCGAACACCTGGACGCGAAGGAAATCCTGGGCTTGCTCAAGCTCGCCCGCCGCATGAATCCGCAGAAGACCCGCCCGCTTTTGCGCGGCAAGCGCATCGTGCTTCTGTTTTACGAAGCATCGACCCGTACGCGGTCGTCGTTCGAATTCGCGGCCAAATCTCTGGGAGCAATGACCACGCTGGTGCAGTCTTCCGGATCGAGCATCGAAAAAGGGGAATCCGTGCTCGACACGGGATACACCCTGCGCGCGGTGGGAGCGGACTGCATCGTCATGCGCCATCCTTCTGCGGGCGCGCCGCTGCTGATGGCGCAACATCTGGACATTCCCGTCATCAATGCCGGGGACGGCATGCATGAGCATCCGTCGCAAGCCCTGCTCGATGCCGTAACCATCCTGAAACACAAGAAGTCGCTCAAGGGATTGCAAGCCACCATCATCGGCGACATTTTTCATAGCCGCGTCGCGCGCAGCGCCTGCCATCTGCTCACCAAATTAGGAGTGAAATTGACCCTGTGCGGCCCGCCCGAGTTCGTGCCTGATGTTGCCGCCACGCTCGTGCCCGGTCTCCGCATCACTCGCCACATAGAAGAGGCCTTACACGGAACGGACGTCGTCATGTTGCTGCGCGTACAACAAGAGCGCCTGGCCGGACAGAAGATCCGCCTGCAGGACTATATTGCGCGCTACCAGATGACGGCGGCGCGTGTGAAACTGGCGAAGCGCGATGCTATCGTGATGCACCCGGGTCCGATTATCCGCGGGCTTGAGTTGACCGCCGAAGTCGCCGACGGTCCGCGGTCGGTTATCGTGGACGAAGTCCACAATGGCGTGCCCACACGAATGGCAATTTTGGCGAGAGCGCTCGGGAAGGCGAAATGAGCCACGGATTTGCACGGATCTTCACGGAATTTGGTGTGCACTAACTGTTGACGATCCGCGGGCTCAGCTGAAAAGCGGCGGCGTCCGGAAGAAAGAGTCCCTAACGGACGGTACAGAATATGAAGCACAAGCCGACGCTCGACGGAAATCGACTGAATGACGACC
>QIAK01000296.1:8487-13027 GCA_003225515.1 Acidobacteriota bacterium
TCCCGGCTTCATCGATCTGCATGTTCATCTGCGCGAGCCGGGCCAAGCCTACAAAGAAACCATCGCGACCGGAACCGCCGCTGCCGCAGCCGGAGGATTCACCTCGGTCTGCACCATGCCGAACACCGCGCCCGTGGTCGACACGCCGGAGTGGATAGCGTGGCTGCGAAATCCCGAGCGCGCAGCTGTGGTCAACGTTTTCCCGATCGCTGCCGCCACGCGCGGAAGCAAGGGAGGAACACTCACCGACTTTGCCGCGCTGCAGCGCGCCGGAGCTGTCGCCGTCACCGACGACGGCAGGCCCATCCTCGACGACGACATTATGCGCATGGCTCTTCGGCTGGGGGCGGAATTGAACCTGCCGGTTGTGCAGCACGCCGAAGATACGCGCGTGACTGAAAACGCATCCATGCACGCCGGACCCACTAGCTTTCGGCTGGGCTTGCGTGCCATGCCCGCCTCCGCCGAAGCAGCAATCGTGGATCGCGACGTCACTCTCGCGCAGCAGATTCGCGAATCCCGCCTGCACGTGGCGCATATTTCCACGGCCGACGCGCTGAAAGCTGTTCGCCGCGGCAAGCGCAACACGAGTCATGCCCGCGTCACTTGCCGGGTGACCTGTGAAGTCACGCCCCATCACTTCACGCTGATCGACGAGAACGTCGGCGAATACGATACCAACTTCAAGATGAATCCGCCGCTCCGTTCCGCGGCCGATCTCGAGGCAATTGTGGTCGCGCTCGCCGACGGCACTGTGGACGCGATCGCTACCGATCACGCCCCCCACGCTGCTCACGAAAAACAAGTCGAATTCGAGCGCGCTTCCTTCGGCATCACCGGACTGGAAACCGCACTAGCATTGGCCATTACCAAACTTCACCGCGAACACAAGCTTCCTCTCGCCCGTATCGTCGAACTCTTCACCGCGGGCCCCGCTCGGGTATTCGACATGCCTCAGCGCGGATCGCTGGCGCGCGGCAACTTTGCCGATGTGACCATCTTCGATCCCAAAAAGCGCTGGACCTTTGAAGCCGCCAAGTCGCTCTCGCTCTCGCACAACACTCCCTTCGATGGCTGGCAGTTCACGGGGAAAGTGATGGCGACGATCGTGGGTGGGAAGATTGTCTACCGCACAGATTAATCTCGCAGAGTCGGGAGTCGACGAAATTCATTCGACCCGCACGTAAGCGCGGGGCGGCGTGATGAGGATGGAACCGAGTCCGCACAGGGAGAGGGGCCTCAGCGGACCGGATCAACGAACGTTAATTCCCCACAATCCCCATTCTCTTCCCGACGCGCCCCAGCACCTCCAACGCCTGCTCCAACTCTTGCTTTGTGTGCGTCGCCGTCATGATGGTGCGGATACGCGCTTTGCCTTCAGGCACCGTCGGAAAGGCAATGCCAGTGCCCAGCACGCCCTCTTTGAACAGTTCGCGCGAGAAATCCATCGTCAGCTTTCCGTCGCCGATGATGATGGGCGTAATCGGAGTCTCGCTGGCCGGAGTGGCGCGACCGCCAATGTCGAAGCCCAACAGTCCAAGCTCTTTCTTCCAGAAGCGCGTATTGTCCCAGAGTTTTTCCATGCGTTCGGGTTCGTTCTCCAGAACATCAAAGGCCGCGATGCACGTGGCCGCTACTGACGGAGGATGAGACGTCGAAAACAAGAACGGCCGCGCCCGGTGATACAGAAAATCAATCAAATCGCGCGTCCCGCAAACATACCCTCCCAGCGCTCCGATCGCCTTCGATAAGGTCCCAACTTGAATATCAACTCGCCCGTGCACATTGAAGTGGTCGATCGTTCCTCGCCCGTTACGCCCCAGTACGCCGGACGCGTGCGCATCGTCGACCATCATGATGGCGCCATACTTCTCAGCCAGATCGCAGAGCGCAGGCAGCGGACCAATATCACCATCCATGGAAAACACGCCGTCGGTGATCAGCAACTTCTTTCCAGGCTCGTCCTTGATGGTGGCAAGTTGCTCATCGGCGTGTGCGATATCCTTATGGCGGAATACCAGAATCTTCGCCTTCGACAGCCGTGCGCCATCGATGATTGACGCATGGTTCAACGCGTCTGAAATGATGAAGTCGTCTTTGCCCAGCACCGCCGATACCGTTCCCGCATTGGCCGCAAAGCCCGACTGAAAGACGACGCATGCCTCGACATTTTTGAAGCGTGCAATCTTCTCCTCAAGTTCCATGTGGATCTTCATGGTCCCGGCAATCGTTCGTACTGCGCCCGATCCCACGCCGAACTTGCGTGTGGCCTCGAGCGCCGCTTCGCGCAGCTTGGGATGCGTAGTCAGGCCGAGATAATTGTTGGACGCCAGATTGATGACCTTCTTGCCGTCAAACGTGCAAACCGCCGCCTGCTCGTCGTCAAGCACGCGCAGCTTGAAATGTGTTCCCTTAGTCTTGAGTTCATTGAGCTGATCGGTGAGATACGAGAGAGGGTTGGTGCGGGTTGCGGTGGTCATGAAAGCCTCTTCATTCGGGAAGATCCGCAGCGGCGAAGGCTCGTCCGCAGCGCCAGTTACCTTACGCCGTTTGGATACACGAGAATCTTGCTGGCTTCGCCGGTCTTCAACCGGTCCATTGCCATAGCAAAATCCTTCATCGATATACGGTCGGTGATCACTGGATGCAGATCGAGCTTGCCGCTCTTGAGCAGCGCCGTCATCTGGTACCACGTCTGGTACATGCGGCGGCCGTTGATACCCTGCACAGTGATTCCTTTGAAAATAATGTCCTCTGAAAAATTCACCGAGATCGGCTTCGAAGTCAGCCCGAGCAACGAAATTCTTCCGCCGCGCCTCACGATATCGAAAGCTGTGCGAATCGAGTCGGGATGCCCCGCCATTTCCAGAACTACATCGACTCCCAGGCCGCCCGTCTTCTCCATCACGATGGCGTTCACATTTTCCTTCGCGGGATTGAGCACGTAATCGGCCTTCATCTCCCGGGCAATGCGCGCGCGGTGTTCATTCACTTCGATCGCAAAAACCGAAGTCGCGCCTACGGCTCTGGCCACGGCGATCGAAAAGAGTCCTATCGGCCCGCAACCGGTGATAGCAACGCTCTTCGCCGCAATCTCCCCGGCCAGCACCGTGTGGACCGCGTTGCCCAGGGGGTCGAGAATCGACGCATATTCCTGCGGAATCGCGGGATCGAGCTTCCAGATGTTCGACTCCGGAATCACCACATACTCGGCGAATGCCCCATCGGCATCAACGCCAATGATTTTCACGCTCTGGCAAATATGCGCTTCGCCGGTGCGGCATTGCAGGCACTTGCCACAGGCAACATGCATCTCGGCGGATACGAAATCGCCTTCCTTAACGCTAATCACTTCATCGCCGAACGCCGCCACCTCTCCGCAGAATTCATGGCCTGGAATCAGCGGCGGATGAATCCGGTTCTGTGCCCAGCGGTCCCAGTTGTAGATGTGCAAATCGGTGCCGCAAATGGATGCAACCTTCACCTTCACCAGCACCTCGGTGCGCCCGAAAGCGGGAATCTTCACCTCGCGAATCTCTGCCCCCGCGGCCGCGTTCGGTTTCACCACCGCCAGCATTGTTCCAGCCATCGTTGCCACCTATAAAGGCCGATGTCGACCTAAAATTCAATCAAACACAAAACATACGATTCTAGCACCGGCTGCAGTTTCGCCCGGGGATGCTGATATCTCGTATCGGTCAATGTGCTTCATCACACCACCCGCGAAAACCGTAATCGAAACATTGGCATCGAAGAACCGGCCCCTTGCAGCCGGAGGTTCGATTTGTGCGCACTTACTTTGTTGCGACTCTGCTGATTTGTGGCTGTATCGTGGTCCAGTCTTTCGACGCCGTTTCAGCATCGGCTTCTCCCGTACCCGTGCGTTACAGAGAAGGCTTGCTTCACGGCTTCCTCGTATTGAGCACGATGGATGGCGCTCACATTGCGGAAGGCGATCTCATTCAGGTTCCTCATGGCAACCAGATCACGAGCCGCCTGATTTACCACTTCAAAGATGGATCTCTGCAAGACGAGACTGTCGTCTTTGCGCAACGCGGAAATTTCCGGCTCGTCAGCTATCACCTGATCCAAAAAGGTCCAGCTTTCCAGCATGCAACTGAAATAACGATCGCGCCTTCCTCGGGGCAAGTTACCATTCAGTACACAGACGACGACGGTAAAGAGAAAACAGCGAACGAACATCTCAAGCTTCCGCCAGATCTCGCCAATGGAATGGTGCTCACGCTGCTGAAGAACTTGGCGCCCGATGCGCCTCCCATGGAAGTCTCGATGCTCGTGGCCACGCCCAAGCCGCGACTGGTGAAACTCGCGATCAGAAATGCGGGCAAAGACCCCTTCTCACTGGCAGGCGCCGGGCGCGAAGCCTTGCACTACGCGATCAAAGTCGAAATCGGAGGCATTGCAGGACTGGTCGCGCCATGGCTGGGAAAGCAACCCGCCGACTCTCACGTTTGGATTCTTGGCGGCGAGTCCCCGACCTTCGTGAAATCGGAAACTCTATCCTATATGGGTGGGCCCA
>QIAK01000621.1:0-393 GCA_003225515.1 Acidobacteriota bacterium
TTCCGACGCTGATTGGCACTAAGTAGCGTGTGCACGCCTTTGCTGGGTGCGTGGTGGCAGCGAAACTCGACGTAAAACCTATAATGAAAGTCCGGAAGTTTGAAGGTGAAACCGCCTGAATGTCAGACAATAGTTACCAGTCACGGTCAGCGAGATTGCCGTGTTTCATGGATGGACCCGCTTTGCGCTTCTGCTCGTAGCGGTGCGAGCGCGGTATGGGTTGGCGCGAGGCTGTTCTACATCACTTCACCGACTATGGAGTGATGTTTGCTGAAGTTGTATCCCGCACCGTAAACGGCACCCCAGCCCACGGACGTATATACGACGCTGTTTGATTTAAGGGAGCTGCCACGACAATTCCGGCATTACTGTTGAGCCTCGGGACCGGCTCGG
>QIAK01000621.1:425-2856 GCA_003225515.1 Acidobacteriota bacterium
ATGAACACGAACATTAATAACGGCAAAGGCGCGTTCTGGTTCGTTTTCCACTTACCAGAGTCTTCTAGCTAGGGTACATCCTGCTTGTAACAAGTATTAGGAGAACGTAAAAGTACTGGGACGAAAGAGGAAACATATCTGAGAAGACTGCCAGTTCCCTCGCCGCTATAGGCAGCAGAGACTTTCTGCACGGCTCGCCTGATCTGAAAGCTGGGAAGACGAGCAGCGGGAGAAACTAATGGCCGTACAAGAACGGAAAAACGGCATCACACGGCAACAACCTGAACTAACGAAAAAGCGCTACGAGCGCGAGTTGCGCAAACTTCAAACAAAACTCGTTGAAATGCAGGAGTGGGTGCAAGCAGCAGGAGCGAAGGTCGTCGTTGTATTCGAGGGCCGCGATGCAGCGGGAAAGGGGGGTGTAATTCACCGCATCATGGAGCGCGTCAGTCCCCGGATATTCCGACACGTAGCGTTACCCGGTGCAACTGAACGGGAAAAGTCGCAACTGTACGCACAACGTTATATGAAGGAAATGCCTGCCGCCGGCGAAGTGATTCTTTTCGATCGAAGTTGGTACAACCGCGCGCTGGTGGAGCGCGTGATGGGATTTTGCGATGACAAGCAGTATGATGGCTTTCTCCGTATGTGTCCGGCTTTCGAAGCTCTCCTCCGTAACAACGGCGTTCTCCTCATCAAGTATTGGTTCGAGGTAAACGAAAAAGAGCAGCATAAGAGATTTCTGAAGCGCATCGAGGATCCCATGCGGCACTGGAAGCTGAGTCCCATGGACCTGGAATCGCATCGCCGGTGGTTCGACTATTCTCGTGCGAGAGACGCAATGTTTGAAGCCACAGATACACCCCAATCGCCCTGGCACGTGGTCCAAACCGATGATAAAGAACGAGTGTATTGCCCATCTCTTGAGTGCTGTACCGTGGAAAAAGGTCCCAGCCGAGAAGGTCACCCTGCCGAAACGGCAAGGGCCCAAAGGCTATAGGCAGCCAGACTGGCCCTATCGTTGGATTCCTCAGAGATTTTGATCTTGGAAGTTGTGACCTACAACTGGCGCAAGTCGTCGCAGGTTTAGAGATGAAGTGGTTACATCCAATCGAGTCGCTCTTGGAAATCACAGCTGCGCTTTGGTTGCTCTCCATTGTCTTCCCGCCTGTCAAGCGCGCGTGGCCAACGCGTGGTGTCCGCGAAAGTTAAACTCCCTGAACAAACAAGTAAAACAAATATCCAGCTACGCACAGTGACAAACCTCCTATCGTTACTGCCGTCGGTAATATCCACTTTGCTTTGCAATGGCTAATGGATTGGTCTAAGAGTACCAAATCAGCACAGAGCGCAGGCTCTCGTTGAACTTGGCTTGGTGGAAGGTACTCGCGGTAATCAGTCACGGAATCCAAGTATTTGATTTCCGCCCAGAGTTGGCAGTCCTGAACATGATAATAAAAGCTTCTTGTTTCCCGGCCGCGATGTGCCATGCTAATCACCTGTTCCCAGCTTGTTTTCTCTTGCAGTAGTCCTATAACAGTCCGGTGTGCACGCAACAACTCGCAGAACTCACAGACAGCTTGACCTGACGCTCCATCACGAAAATGAAAGAGATGGGGCGGTCGCGCACGTTTGTGCATTCGCTCGCCTCCACAAACGCAGGCTGTTCGCAAGAGGCCCGTTCTGCATTGGACTGTAATTACTAACAGTTACGAACAGTATTTCTCTTGCCTAGACTTCGATCCGAGCCAGCGCATAACTGGCGGGGACGGCGGCGCCATACTTCAAGTCGCTCGATTTTAGGACGGATGACACTTCACGAGCACAAGCGCAATGGTTTCATGCAGAGGAGATTTCTCCGAATCATCGAGCTTGTGCTAATGCTTGCTGGATTGCTGCTGATAACGCTATTTGTTATTGCCCATCTGCACAGGACACTACTATCCCGCGCAGCGGTGGAGCAGTTCAAAGGAGGGGCAAAGCCAGTCGTTCTGGAGAAGAGCGTTGCTTCGTTCGGGCAGAAGCATTTCACGTTCGACTTCAAGCTTTGGTCGACAGATAGGATTGCAGCATACAAACAGAGTCTTACGCAGCACTTCGCCCCCCCGATCGCAATTTTAAGAATCCCCAAGCTTCATTTAGAAGTGCCGGTGCTAACCGGCACGGATGACCTGACACTGAATCGCGCCGTTGGCCTGATCGAGAGTTCGGCTCGTCCGGGAGAGGCCGGCAACGTTGCCATGGCAGGTCATCGAGATGGATTTTTCCGAGGGTTGAAAGATGTCGTCATGGGGGACATCGTTGAACTGGAAAGTGCGTACAAGATCGATGTCTATCGTATTGATCAGATTACGGTTGTTAGCCCCGATGACGTGTCGGTTCTACAGCCGACGTCTGTTTCAACATTGACCTTGGTGACGTGTTATCCCTT
>QIAK01000621.1:2928-4005 GCA_003225515.1 Acidobacteriota bacterium
GCAGCTCATCTTCAATTTGCACCACAAGACTCACATCCGCAGTCGCAACCAAGGAGATAACAAAATGATCCCAAGTAATAACAACACACGAGTGCCGCTGGTGCTGGCGGTGGGGGCGATTTTCGTTGCCTTCACGGTTGGCATGAGCGCACAGGTGAAAACAGAAACTTCTACAACCAGCAGCACGCCCACTCATCAGGTCAGTGTGGAACGTGGTGAAGTAGTTTACGTCTCGGGTAATGATCTGCTGGTGAAGATGGACGATGGCTCGATGCGTCATTTCCCTAACGTCCCCGAAAGCGCCCGCGCTACAGTGAATGGGCAGCAAGTGGGGATTCACGACCTGAAGCCAGGCATGAAGCTGGAACGGACCCTCACTGTAAAGACGACCCCACAAGTGGTCACTACTGTGAAGACCGTTACTGGGAAAGTCTGGCAGGTGATGCCGCCGAACACTGTGATTCTTAGTTTGGAGGACGGGACGAACGAGCAGTTCAAGATCCCCAAAGACCAGAAGTTCAACATTGACGGCCAAGAGACCGATGCTTTCGGGCTGAAAAAGGGAATGAAAATCTCAGCTACGAAGATCGTCGAAGAACCGGTTAGCGTAGTCGAACATCAGCAGCAAGTCACTGGCTCTATGCCGCCGCCACCTCCTGCCCCACCCGCCGATGCACCAATCTTGATCGCCCAAGCTACGCCACCGCCGGCTCCCGCTGCCCCAAGTGCTCCGGCAGAGCTACCGAAGACTGGAAGCCTGGTACCACTCATCGGGCTGCTGGGTACTCTTTGTTTTATCTCTTCACTTGGGCTTAGGGTAATTCGCAGCACCTTTTAATTGCTCTCCGGGTTCGGGAACGTGACGTTGTTGTGTCATCTCGAACCCATTTCTTTTGCCCGCAAAAGGGAGCTTCCCAAGAAAGCAGAAGCCGGCGCTGAAACCGGGCGGTTCAAGAAAGCTCCTCACGCGGCGATTAAGTGAGTCCTGATAGCATACTGAACCAGTTCGGCATTCGTTCGAATGTTCAGAACTTCCATAATTCGATATTTGTGAAACGCTACTGTGCGAGTGGTGAG
>QIAK01000622.1:0-1934 GCA_003225515.1 Acidobacteriota bacterium
ACTACAGATCAGCCAGTATGGTTCGTGGTGTACCACCTGTTCGACATTAAACATTATTCGCTTCTCACAAAATCACAGGAGACGCGGCTGCATCGAATCGACGAACGGCTGTTTCAGGCTGAATGTTTAGGAAAAGTTCATAAGAGCTAAAGTCCTGGGGACCTCATGCCGATCTGATCTGTGTTGGGGGACCCCGGTTTGGAACAGCGCACTCAATTCAATACTGAGCCCACTCACAGTCTTGTGGACGCTCGTCGTCATCCCCGGTTCAAGCTCTCAGTGAGCATTCGAGTCTACGCTCGCAACCAGGACGTCCTTCGCGGGGAAACCGTCGACATCAGCCAGTCCGGAATTTCAGCAATGCTACGAGTGGAAGTGCCGATAGGCGAAGTAGTTCGGCTGGAGTTCACGCTGCCATTTGGGGAAGTGGAAGTCCTCGCGATGGTTCGCCAGAAAAGCGCATTCCGCTATGGCTTCCAATTCGTTGAGGCTAGTTCGGCGCAGGACGTAATTGGGCGCACTGTGGTCCATAGATATAGGATCTTCACCGAAACTTCTCGTAACTGAATGCGTTAAGCTGAAGTATGCGGCTCCGGCATTTTCCTTATCTAAAATCCAGTTGGTTTAAATCTAGTTGGTTCAATCCCTCTTGCTTCATTCTTCTTCCCTGCTTGATTGCATTCGGTCAGGATCAGTCGATTTCGCCTGGTTCACCGGATTCTGGCACGACAGCGGCAACTGAAACCAAAGCGTCTCCTCAACCCGACCTCACACCGGACGCCAGCGGGAAACTCTCTCAGGAACACATGCGGCAATTGTTTCGCGTGGTCGCCGATAAAGATATCGAGAACGAAAAACGACAACGGGACTACACCTACATCGATCGCGAAGTGCAGAACAACTTGGATGGCAAGGGAAACACGAAATCACAAGAAGTGAAGACCTACGAGATCCTCGAAATTTACGGCGCGCCAGTGCAGCGCCTGATCGAAAAAGACGACAAGCCTCTCGATGCCAAGGACGCGGCCAAGGAAGAGTCCAAGATCCAGAAGATCATCGACAAGCGCAAAAACGAATCGGACGAAGATCGCAGGAAGCGGGAGGAGAAGGAAGAAAAACAGCGCGAGGATGGCCGGAAGTTCGTGCGCGATATTGCCGACGCCTACGATTTCAAACTGGTGGGCACGGAAGACGTCGGTGGCCGCGAGGCCTGGGTCATCGATGGCGAACCGAGGCCGGGCTTTGAGCCGCATATGAAAGAGTCGAAGTTTCTTTCCAAATTTCACGGAAGGGTGTGGATCGACAAGGGCGACCTGCAATGGTCGAAGATGGATATTGAAGCCATCGATACCGTCTCCCTGGGGTGGGTGCTGGCCCGCATCCATAAGGGCACACGCGTAATGATTGAACAGACGCGAGTGAATGATGAAGTGTGGCTGCCGCGGCACGTAACCTACAAGTTCGATGCGAGGGTGGCATTACTCAAAGCCTATAGAGTCGACGGCACCCAGGAACTTCGAGACTATAAAAAGTTCCGCACCTCAACCAAAATCGTGGGTATGGGCGAAGTGAAAGAACTGAACAATCCGCAAAAGTAAGCGTCTCTAGTTTGAGCTTGCGAAAGCTTGTCGCAAATAATCACAGATGCATGCCAGGTAGCTTTCTAACCGCGCGGTCATCCCGAGCGGAGCCGTCCTTCAGGCGAAGCGAGGAATCTCCCGCTTAACCGACTCGTAGCGTAAGCCACAACGATGCCGCCCGTTCTCCGCCACACTCCTATCCAAACCAACTCGGCTTTATAATGCGGAGTCCCAATCGCAGGCTGCTCGCCGCGTGAGGGCAATTTTTCGACCTTTCCGAGGCATGGAATGTCATCTTTCAGCCGTCGCGATCTTCTCCGCTCAGGCCTTGCACTCTCAGCTTCAACTCTGGTC
>QIAK01000622.1:1966-3164 GCA_003225515.1 Acidobacteriota bacterium
CGCTCCGCGAGAGCATCTGCTGTTCGACTTTGGCTGGAAATTCTTCCAGGGACACGGCACCGATCCGAGGCGCGATCTGGGATTTGGCATGGGACAAGGAGATTTTGCCAAGACCGGCGAGTTTGAGTTCGCCACGCAAAAGTTCGACGACTCAAAATGGCGACCTCTGAACCTGCCGCACGACTGGGCAGTCGAGTTGCCGTTCGTGCGCGACGAAGAACTGAGCTCGCACGGCTACAAACCGCTGGGCCGCCGTTATCCCGAAACCAGCGTCGGCTGGTACCGGCGCACGTTCGACATTCCGAAACAAGATGACGGGCGCCGCGTAGTACTCGAATTCGATGGCGCCTTCCGCAGTGCGCTCGTCTTTTTGAACGGATCGTTCATGGGACGCAATGACAACGGTTATGCGCCCTTCCGCTTCGACGTGACGGATTTTCTTTATTATGGCGGCAAGAATTATCTCGTAGTGCGTATGGACGCCAGCTTTGGCGACGGCTGGTTTTACGAGGGCGCGGGAATCTACCGGCATGTGTGGCTGACCAAGACCGACCCCCTTCATCTCGGAAATTTGGACAGCTATGTTCGCGCCGCCGTGAAAGTCGTGCAGAACCAAGACAAGCAGGCGGAGAGTTGCCGGGTACGCTGGCAAATTCACGATGCCGCAGGAAAAATCGTAACCACCGCGGAGACCGCTCCCCAATCGATTCCGGCAGACGGCTCGGCTACTTTCATGACGAACGCGAATCTGCCGAATCCAGCGCTTTGGTCCCCGGAGACGCCGAATCTTTATTCTGCAGTGATAACCGTCGAGTCCGGTGGAAAGGCACGCGATGCGGAGCGCGTCAGCTTCGGCGTCCGCAGTCTGGCGTGGGACGCCGACAAAGGATTTTTTCTCAACGGCAAGTCCGTGAGACTCAAAGGCACTTGCAATCATCACGATCATGCGGGTGTGGGTGCCGCGCTGCCGGACCGCATGCAGTGGTATCGACTCGGCATTTTAAAAGATATGGGCGGAAACGCCGTCCGCACCTCGCACAACATGCCCACCCCGGAGTGGGTGGAAGCCTGCGATCAGCTCGGCATGATGATGATGTGCGAGACCCGCCAGATGAGTTCCAGCGCGGAAGGCATGGCGCAGCTCGAGTTGATGGTGAAACGCTACCGCAATTCGCCCTCGATTATTCTGTGGTCGATG
>QIAK01000297.1 GCA_003225515.1 Acidobacteriota bacterium
TGAGGGCGACTGATGAAAAAGAGTTTATGGCTACCGCTATTTCTATTATTCAGTTGCCTCTCCTACGCTCAGCGCGACAGTGTAATCGTCCGTCCAGCGCCTATTGATGACGTCCTGCAAAATCCGGGCATGGGAATTACCACCTTCCAGAGATTCAACGGGCAGGCGACCAACCCTGCGCTGAAGTGGTCAGAAGTTGGGCCCGAGACTAAACTACCGCAGGCCACCACCAAACCCGATTTCCCGGACACTACAATCGCGTATCTCCGCTGGTACTGGAACGCCCTCGAGCCTGAGCCCGGAAAGTTTCGATGGGAAATCGTGGATCTCGCTTTGCAGGAGGCGCGGGCGCACGGCCAAACGCTCGCAATCCGCCTGATGCCGTATTCCAATGAAGATCCTCTTCCCGCCTGGTATGAAGCCTCAGGTGCGCGGCGAGTCAACAAACCCACAGACAAAGATGGCAAGATCTGGCAGCCGGATTTCTCTGATCCTCTATATTTCAAGTATTGGGGAGAGCTGGTAGCCGAAGCTGGAAAACGCTACGACGGAAATCCCTATCTCGACAGCGTCGACATTTCTTCCGTCGGCTACTGGGGCGAGGGCTGGAGCCCATACATGCCCGCCTTCCAATATCAGAAGGCATTGATCGATATCTGGTTCGACGCCTTCCCCACGACAACGCTGCTGATGAACTTTGATGAGCCGCAGGCCCTGACTTACGGAACCGCCCGCGGCGCGGGATGGCGACTGGATTGTCTCGGCGATCTCCGCATTAAATCGGATAACCCTTACTTTGAACCGGAGATGCTGGATGTTTATCCGCAGCAGGTGGTGCGGTCCGGCATCCAGGATGTTTGGCAGAAGCGACCGGTATCGCTGGAAGTTTGCGGCACGGTTTCGGAGTGGATGCGAGATCACTTTGACGTGAACTACATTCTGGAACAAGCGCTGCGCTGGCACGTCACATCGGTGAACTTGAAATCGTCACCAATTCCATCCGACTGGAAGTCTAATTTCGACAACTTTCAGAAGAAGATGGGATACCGGTTCTTGTTGAGGCGTTTGGAATACCCCAAGGCCGTCGCAGCCGGTTCTATGATGGCCCTCCACATGTGGTGGCTGAATGCCGGACTGGCTCCTGCGTATACAAAATATCCTCTGGCCGTGCAGTTGCGCTCAGGGGAGAGCAGCGCGGTCATCGATGTCCCTGTGGATGTAAGAAAGTGGCTTCCGGGTGACGCCGTTTTCGATGGAAGTGTTTACGTGCCGGAACTGCCGGAAGGCACCTATGATTTTCGCGTCGCTATGCTCGACCCAAGGACCAGGAAACCTGCCATACGCTTTGGCATTGCAGGTCGAGATCCCGATGGCTGGTACAGTTTAGGCCAGATTCGCGTGACTTCACGGCAAGGTCCACAGTAGCTGGCTGTTTTCTGAATGGTGCAACTCAATCGTTCCCTCACGAGGAGTCATCCCGAAGAGCCCGCTTTTTTTCTACCGGCCGAGGGATCTCCGCCTGCACGCAGTGTCCTGGCGGGAGATCCTTCGCTCCGCCTGAAGAACGGCTACGCTCAGGACGACGCCATACGAACTACGGAAGATGCCATCCGAAATTCAAAATGAGCCACGACCTCGTTCCCGTACTCGCTTGACCCCGGCCAAGCCGGAACCTAACATCAACTGGGGCCCATGCGATTTTCGATTACTTCTTTTTTCGTAGAGCGTTTCATAGAGCGTTGCATTGTCTGCGCGGTTGCCTGCGGTTGTCTGCTGTTCCCGGCATTATCCTCTCAAGCGTTATTCGCACAACAAGCCAAGCCGGCTGCGCCGTCGGCGCCTATTGCAACGTTTACCGACATTGCCGAAAAGGCCGGTCTGAAAGCGGAGAACATCTTCGGAGGGCTCGACACCAAGAAATTCATTATTGAGACTACCGGAACAGGCGTTGCCATTTTCGATTACGACAACGACGGCTGGGCCGACATTCTACTCGTGAATGGCACCCGGCTAGAAGGATTCCCCGCCGGGCAGGCGCCCACCAGCCATCTTTATCGTAACAATCACGACGGCACGTTTAGCGACGTCACCGCCAAATCCGGCCTGACCGGCACCGGATGGGGCCAGGGCGTGTGCGTCGGCGATTATGACAATGACGGTTGGGAAGACGTCTACATCACTTACTATGGCAAGAACCGCCTTTACCACAATCAGAATGGCGTCTTCAGCGAAGTCGCAGATAAGGCGGGAGTCGCGGGATCGGGCAAGGCCTGGGGAACGGGCTGCGCGTTCGTTGACTACGATCGCGACGGCCGTCTCGATCTGGTGGTTGCGAACTATGTCGATTTCGATCTGGCCACCGCACCATCCCCTGGAGAGCGCCCGACCTGCGTCGGGAAAGGTGTTCCAGTCATGTGCGGCCCGCGCGGCCTGGCCGGGGCCAAAAACATTCTCTACCACAATCGCGGCGACGGCACTTTTGAGGACGTGACGACGAAAGCGCACATCGATCGCACCGACGGCCACTATGCCTTCAGTGTCTCGACCATCGATTTCGATGAAGATGGCTGGCCGGACATTTTCATCGCATGCGACAGTACGCCGAGCATTTTGTATCGCAATAATCACGACGGAACTTTTACCGATGTTGCCGTCACTTCGGGCGCGGCCTTCAACGAAGACGGCCGCGAACAGGCCGGCATGGGATCCACGGTCGCAGATTACAATGGCGACGGCCACCTCGACATTTTTAAGACAAATTTTTCCGATGACACTTCCACCCTATACAAGAACGGTGGCGATGGCACCTTCACCGACTCAACTTCAGCCGCGGGACTGGGGCTGTACACGCAATATCTGGGCTGGGGGACGATGTTTCTCGACATTGACAACGATGGCTGGCCCGACCTGGTTCTGGTGAACGGGCATGTCTATCCTGAAGTCGACAGCCAGCACCTGGGCAGCAGCTACAAAGAGCCGCGCATTCTTTTTCACAACAATGGCGACGGTACTTTCAGTGATATTTCCGGCGGCGCCGGAGCGGGCATTACTACTGCGGCTTCGTCACGTGGCCTCGCGGTAGGTGATCTATGGAACGACGGGCGGCTCTCGATTGTGATCAGCAACATGAACTCAGCGCCCAGCCTGCTGGCCAATCAAGTTCACAATACGAATCACTGGATCGCGATTCACACCGTCGGCACGAAATCGAATCGTGACGGCATAGGCGCCCGCATCCGCGTAAAAACCGCTGCACGCATTCTTGTGGATGAGGTCCGCAGCGGGTCCAGTTACATCTCCAACAGCGATATGCGGGTTCACTTTGGGCTGGGCAAGTCCGACAAAATTGAATGGGTCGAAATCCGCTGGCCGAGCGGACTGACCGAGCACTTCGCAAATCTGCCGATCGATCAGATCCACACCCTGCGGGAAGGATCAGGCGCGCCAGTAGAATCTTCGAAAAAACCGTAGGCAGAGATGGTTCGGTGGTTCCGTGAATCTCAGTGCAGTCGTGCCTATTTCTTCTTAGGCTTGGAGTTCCCCTCAAACTGCACGGTCCGTGTAATCCCCTCGCCTTCCTTGACGAATATCAGTTGATTCACCTTGATTTCCTTCAGCGTATCGACTTGCCCGCTAGGCCATCGAATTTCAAGCACGTCAACCTTTTCAGCCTTCCCCAATCCAAAATGAACCCGCAGGTCGTTCTGCGAGAAATAACCTCCGCCGCTGCGTACTTCATCAATTTGCGAGTGAGGTTTCACTTGCCCTGGAGCATGGCTGACGCATTTCAGACGAGCGCCGATTCCGCTGCGGTTCGATTTCGTGCCAATGGTACGAACCTTGATCCAGTTATTGTCGAGCTTCGAATCGCAGCGTAACAGTTGAGGATAGTCGTTGACGGTATTGATGACGACATCGATGTCGCCATCGTTATCGAAATCTCCAAATGCCGCACCGCGCGACGTGCTTGGCTCCGAGATGCCGGCGCCCGCCTTCAGAGACACGTCATCAAAATGACCGTTGTGCAGATTTTGATAGAGCAGCTTGCGTTGCGCATAACCCGCTTCCGTCTTGAGTTGCTCAACCTCGGGATAAACATGGCCGTTGCAAATCAAAATGTCCGCCCAGGCATCGTTATCCATATCGAAAAAGCCACAGCCCCAGCCGAGATATTGGGTGTGCGCACCCAGTCCTGCCGTGAACGTGGCATCTTCAAAATTCGCGCCGCCTAGATTGTGATAGAGCGATGGCGTATCGCCGGCAAAATTAGTTTTTACGAGATCGAGATTTCCGTCGAGATCGTAGTCGGCTGCCGAAATGCCCATGCCCGCCTGCGGTTTGCCATCCGGGCTAAGCGCACATCCAGCCTCGATAGCGATGTCCTGAAATTTTCCGTTTTTCTTGTTTTGATAAAGGGCACTCGCAGTGGAATCGTTGGCGACGTAAATATCGGGCCAGCCATCGTTGTCCAGATCTGCCGTCAGAACTCCCAGACCGTACGTGCCATTGGCACCAAGAATTCCCGCGGCCTCGGAAACATCAGTGAACGTTCCATCCCCATTATTGTGGTAAAGGATATTTTTCCCGCCCTGCAATCCCGGCGGCCCGCATGCGACCATCACGCTCTTGTACAGGCACGGACCCGACTCGGGCACCGGAGCGGTTGCCAGATCGAGGTCAATATAGTTGGCCACGAACAAGTCGAGCTTACCGTCGCGATCGTAGTCTACGAAGGCGCAGCCCGTATTCCATCGCGTGACTTTGCCTGCCACGCCTGACTTCTGGCTCACGTCAGTGAACGTGCCGTCGCCATTATTGTGATACAAAACGTTCTTGCCGAAGTAGGTGACGAACAAATCGTCCCAGCCGTCGTTGTCGTAGTCGCCGACGCAAACGCCTTGTCCCCAACCAGAGTGGGCGACTCCGGCTTTCAGAGTGACGTCGGTGAAGGTCCCATCGCGATTATTCCGAAACAGGTGCGAGGTGGGTTCACTGCCGGAAGGGAAACCCTCCAACCGAGTGCCGTTGACCAGAAAAATGTCGAGCCAGCCGTCGTTGTCGTAATCGTAGAAGGCAACGCCGCAACCAGTGGTTTCGAGCAAATACTTGTTCTTGTGCTCCCCGCCATAGATTGTCTTCGCGTTGAGTCCCGCTTCTCGCGCGACGTTCAGAAAGCTCACGCCCAAGTCAGCGCTCGGTGGCGATTCTTCCTTCGCTGACGAGGGCTTCTGCTGCAATCGTTCGTCTGCCCGCAACCAGCGCGGACGAGCCATTGCCAGTACGCTTTCCAGCGAAAGCACCAGCGCCGAACGGCTGAGAGATTTCAGAAAAACGCGGCGTGAAGGGAACAATGAGGTCGCTACCTGGCCCACTCGGCTCGTGCTAGAATTCGCCCCTATTCCTTATATTCAGG
>QIAK01000298.1:0-5375 GCA_003225515.1 Acidobacteriota bacterium
CGAGGAGCGCCGCCTCTGGCCCACTTGCCTTTCAAATGCACGGCGAGCACGCGGTCGGCTCCCATTTCCCGCAGAGGTCGGGTGGGCACCGGATGCGACAGCATTCCATCCACCAGGTAGCGTCCGCGAATTTCAACCGGAAGAAACATCCCGGGATAAGCGCAACTGGCCCGCACCGGATCAATGATTGAACCCGAGTGAAACACCACACCTTCTCCAGTGTTGAAGTCAGTCGCCGTGACTCCGAGCGGAATGCGCAGTTCTTCGAAGGTCTTCACCTTCAGGGTGCGAGTAAGAAATGCCACCATCCGATCGTTGGAAGCGAATCCCATCCGGGAAAGAGTCCAGCGGGCAAAGGTCGTGAAGCGCGAGCTATGCGCAACATCCTCCAATTCCGAAAGGGAGAGTCCGCTGCAGTAACAGGCGCCGATCAGCGCGCCCACACTGGTCCCGGTAACAATGCGGACCGGGATATTTTCTTGTTCGAGAACTCGGAGAACTCCGATATGCGCCATGCCCCGGGCGAATCCCCCGCCCAGCGCTACGCCAATGGCAGGAACACGGGGCGATATGATGGGGACAGTCTTGCGGGAGAGTTCCCGCCCAAACGCCTGAACCGACCGAATGATCTTTCCCAGGCTATTCACTTCGAACCCCACATCCCGGCGTACAACCGGCGGTGGTACTAATACCGACTGAGTATTAAGATGCCACAACTTGTTAGAGGGCTGTAAGGGCACAAGGGTGCCACTCCGGCATTACGTTGGTTCACCCCATTGGCGGTAACGGTTACCGTGGGAGCAGCAGGCTCGTGACGAAACTCCTGTACTCCTGCTAAGTTGCAGACAGTATGGTCCGCGAAATTTCATCCGGCGGAGTGGTCATCCGCAAGAAAGACAGTAGCTGGTGGATGGCCGCTATCGAACTGCCCTCCGCTCCTGAACCCAACCAGCCGACAGCTTCCTCGAAGAAAAAAACCGTGCTTTGTCTGCCGAAAGGCCTGGTTGACCCTGGCGAGAAGGCACTGGACGCCGCCTTGCGCGAGGTTCGCGAAGAGACGGGCATCACTGCTATCCCCATCGTGAAACTCGGCGACAGCAAGTATGTATACGTGCGCTCCTGGAGCGATGGCGAACGCGTATTCAAGATTGTCAGCTTCTATCTCCTGCGCTACGACTCAGGACGCATCGACGACATCGTCGACGCTATGCGCATCGAAGTCGCGCGTGCCAAGTGGGTGCGCTTGGAAGATGCCCCGAAGCTGCTGGCCTATGGCGGCGAAAAGCAGATGGCACGCAAGGCACTTGAATACGTGCAAGCGCACCCGGAGCTGTAATAGGCAGCGGGCTGGATAAATTCACCTCTCAGCAATTAACATTGCAGGTTCGCAATTCCCCCTCGGGGACCCGTTCAATGTCTTCTTCCATCATCATTCCTGATCCATCGCTAGTTGCGATCGCGTTTTGAACGCATTCGTCTTGAGGCCTGACTATGAAGCGAATTAATAAAGTTGCTGTCCTGGGCGCCGGAACCATGGGCGCCCGCATCGCCGCGCATTTTGCCAATGCCGGTGTGCCCAGCTATTTATTCGATATCGTGCCGCCCGATGCCGACGGTGCCGCCCGCAACAAGATTGCCGCAGCCGGGCTCGATGCCGCTAAAAAATCGAAGCCAGCAGCCTTTATGGAGCCGTCGCTCTCCCGCTTTGTAACCGTAGGCAATTTCGAAGACGACCTGAAAAAACTAGCTGATGTCGACTGGATCATCGAAGCCGTGGTCGAAAATCTCGACCTGAAACGCGCTTTGCTGAAGAAGGTAGAAGCGATTCGCAAACCTGGGACGATCATTACAACCAACACCAGCGGCCTGCCAGTGGGCAAGATCGCCGAAGGATTTTCCGAAGACTTCAGGCGCTCATGGTTTGGCACGCATTTTTTCAATCCGCCTCGATATATGCGCCTGCTCGAATTGATTCCCACGGCCGAGGCCGACCGCGCCTTGATCGAAGCGGTCTCGCATTTCTGCGACGTGAAGCTGGGCAAAGGGGTCGTGCTCGCCAAAGACACTCCCAACTTCATCGCCAACCGAATTGGAACGTTCTCGGTACTGAACGTAATTCGTCTGATGCAGGAAATGGGACTCACCATCGAAGAGGTCGACGCCCTCACCGGACAAGCCGTGGGCTGGCCGCGATCGGCCACTTTTCGCACCATCGATCTCGTGGGACTCGACATTCTCGGCCACGTCGTCGCCAACATGACTACCAATGTTCATGACGAGCGCAGCGATCTCAAGTTGCCTGACTTCTTCCGGAAGATGATCGAGCACAAATGGCTGGGCGATAAAACCAAAGGTGGCTTCTACAAGAAGAATGTGGGGCGGGCGCCCTCGCCCGCCGGTTCCGGCGGCGAAGACGAACGCCTCGCGCTAGACTGGCGCACCTTGGAATACCATTCGCGGCAGAAGCCAAAATTTCCCGCCCTCGAGATGGCCAAGAATATCGAGGACACAGGAACGCGGCTACGCACTTTGCTGGGACTCGATGGCGCGCCGCAGAAAGCAGACAAGGCGGGCGCATTTCTCTGGGCCGCGCTCTCTGACCTGTGGACCTATTCCGCCAACCGTGTACCTGAAATTTCAGACTCGATCGTCGAGATCGACCGCGCCATGCGGCTCGGCTTCAACTGGGAACTCGGGCCGTTCGAATTGTGGGACGCCGCTGGCCTCGAAGTCACCGTCGCCCGCATGAAAAAAGAAGGCAAGCCCATCGCGGCGAACGTAGAAAAGCTACTGAGTGCAGGCCAAAAATCCTGGTACGGCGACGACCCGAAATCCTCGTCAGGACGTAAATACTGGGAACTCAGAACTGGAACCTGGGAACCGGTGCACGTTCCTGCGGGAGTATGGTCGACAACCGTCGCCAAGAAATCGAATGGCGTGGTGAAGAAGAATTCCGGCGCCTCGCTCATCGATTTGGGAGACGGCGTGGGCTGCATCGAGTTCCATAGCAAGATGAACTCGCTCGGCGCGGACATCATCAGCTTGATCATTCAATCGTTGAAAGCCGGCGGTCCCGGCGATGGCTTCGACGCATTCGTCATCACCAATGACGCGACAAATTTTTCCGTGGGCGCCAATCTCATGCTCCTGCTGATGAGCGTGCAGGAAGAAGAGTGGGACGACGTAGACCTCGCCGTCCGGCAGTTCCAGGGCATGACGCAGGCCATCAAGTTCTCGGCAAAGCCTGTGGTGGTGGCGCCGTTTGGCCTTTGCCTGGGCGGCGGAACGGAAATTTCCCTGCATGCCGCAGCGCGGCAACCGCATGCGGAGCTTTATGCCGGGCTGGTCGAGGTCGGTGTCGGATTGCTGCCGGGCGGCGGCGGCTGCAAAGAGATGCTGTTGCGCGCGGTGGACAGCGCGACCGCTTCGCGCGGCAAAGTCTCCGGCGAAGCGCTGGCCGGCTCCGTCGAAATGATGGAGGCGATGAAGAAGGCCTTCGAAACCATCGCCACCGCCAAGGTCGCCACCTCGGCGCACGAAGCCCGAGGGCTGGGATTCATCTCCAATGGCGACCGCATCACGATGAATCGCGAGCGCGTGCTCTCCGACGCCAAAACCCGCGCGCTCGAATTAGCCCGCGCCGGATACGAGCCACCCGTGCCGCGTACGGATATCCCCGCGCCCGGAGAGAACCTTCTGGCCGCGCTCAAAATGGGAGTCCACCTCATGCGCCAGGGCGCTTTCATCACCGACTACGAAGTGAAGCTCGGCGGAAGAATCGCCGAAGTCCTCTGCGGCGGAAACATCACCCCGGGCACTCCGGTGAGCGAGCAGTACCTGCTCGACCTGGAGCGCGAAGGATTCAAATCGCTCTGCGGCGAGAAGAAAACGCAGGAGAGAATTCAGTTCACGCTGAAAACCGGAAAAACGCTAAGAAACTGATTATAGGTTAATTAGCGGTTCGTAATAGCTGATCATATAGCTGTATCGTTAGCTATTGACAATAGCTAAGATAACAGCTAGCATTCTCAGTGGAGGAGATTGGTAGTTATGTCTTACGTTGCCCCCGAGCAAGTCCTATCACCGAGAAAGCGAGTTAGCCGCATCATCGAAGTGATTCACGACCCTGGCGAGAACGGAATGAGTGTGGCGCGAATCATTTGGGACGAAGAACCAGTTGTGGCTGTTCGCTGGAACGGCAACTCTGCACGGCCCCTGGGAAATCCGATGTCGCGGCGGCAGCCAACCTGGTTTGTTGTGGATGGTTATGCGGCAGCCAGTGTCGAACAGGCAGCCCGCGCTGCCGCCGAGCAGTCGCCGAACAGTCTTGTCGCGCAGTATCGCGAGATGGCCAACGATTCGGAACGCGAGCGCGAAGCCGAAGAGTGGAGCGAAGGGCTAATCGGCGATGCATCCCCGCAGAGGTGAAGTGTGGTGGGTTTCGTTCGACGCTTCGGTAGGCGGCGAAATCCAGAAAACACGCCCGGCAGTTATTCTCAGCAACGATTCCGCCAATGCCGCCCTCAACCGCGTGATTGTAGTTCCGATTTCGAGCCAAGTTGCAAAGGTCTATCCTGGCGAAGCATTGATTACTCTAAATGGTAAGCAGCGCAAGGCGATGGCCGACCAGATCATGACCGCTTCGAAGCAACGGCTGAAGAATAAGCTGGGAATCTTGTCTCGTGTCGACGTCACTGCGGTAGAGGGCGCAGTTCTATTGCAACTGGCGATCCGAAGGTGATCTGCGGGTGGCGCACCTCTCGCAGTTGAGTACACGTTGAACTACAATCGCCTCATGCTAAGAGCTCTGCTAGCTACTGTTGCGGTGATCGGTCTGACTGTCTCCCTTCCTTCAACTGCAGTCGCCGGCGCCCAATCCACTCAGCAAAAAGACTCTCCTGCCCAGGAGTCTGCTCCCGACGTGCCGGATGCGATCGCCGTTCCCGCCGGCCAGGAAGTCGTGTTCTTTGCCAGTGCCAAGGGCTCGCAGATTTACACCTGCCAAACGGGCGCGGACGGTAAATTCAGCTGGACGTTGAAGGCTCCCGAGGCCGAGTTGCGCGATCGGAGAGATAAAGTGATTGGCCAGCATTCCGCCGGGCCAACCTGGAAACTGAAGGACGGCAGCGAAGTTACCGGCAAAGCTGCCGCGCACGTAGACTCCCTCGACGCAGAGTCCATTCCCTGGTTGCTCGTGAATGTCGTGAGCCACGCGGGCAAGGGCCGGCTGGACAACGTGACCACTATTCAGCGGGTACACACTCACGGCGGCAAACCGAGCGCCGCTGATGTTTGCGATGAGGCGCACAAAGACGCGGAAACCAAGAGCCCTTATACCGCCGATTATTACTTTTTCGCATCGGCGAAATGAGGTC
>QIAK01000298.1:5382-5868 GCA_003225515.1 Acidobacteriota bacterium
AGCTGCCCCGATGAAGGTAAGCGACGTGATTAAGCGCGGAAGATAATGGTTGGCGACTAGCCTAAAGGCAGCCACCGGCAGTATCGTCTCCGACAAAACCGGGGACGGTTACCGTTGCCGGTCATCCCGCTGTAGACATTCCGCCCGGAACGTTGAACAATATCCTTACGCAGGCAGGACTGAAATGAAATACCTCGTCATCTATGAGAAATCACCCGACGGATGGGGCGCCTACGCTCCCGATTTACACGGCCTCGGCGTCGCTGGTTCTACGCTCGACGAAGTGAAGGAACTTATCCGCGAGGCGATCGAGTTTCACCTCGACGGCATGACGTCAGCACGGCGAACCGATTCCTGTTCCTACTGCTACGACTGAATACGTCACAGTGTAAAAATCATGCGTGAAGTCATCATTGCTTCTTCTGTGCGTACGCCCGTGGGACGCGCCTACAAAGGCACCCTTCGCGCTACTCGACCCGATGAACT
>QIAK01000623.1:0-200 GCA_003225515.1 Acidobacteriota bacterium
GCTAGCTTCGCTCTTCGCATATGTCTCTTTTATCCACGTGCGATTAAGCACAACGTTTCCCGCCATCGCGCTTGCCTGCTCACTCTTGTCTCGTCTTCCGCTGGTAAAGCTGACTGCGGGATATTTCTTTTTCAATTGGTAAGCAGCCTTCTTGGCCGTGTCGGAGAGGTCAAGAACCTCGATCTCGGGATCGGTTTTTG
>QIAK01000623.1:314-2835 GCA_003225515.1 Acidobacteriota bacterium
CAAAGGTCCCGGCGTCCGAGGGGATGCCACAGCCGGGTCTGTCCCTATGGGTGCTTTGGTTTGCGATCCGGCCATTGTTAAAGTACTCCTCCAGTGCTCCAATTTTTAAATCAGTTGCTCCCCGCCTCGGTAAAGAGCCCCCTTGCACTGGCTGTTCGGGTGGGAATAAGCCGCCATCGATTTGTGCCCGGAGATGAATATCCCGGCTGAACCCCTGGGTTCCTGGAGCACCCAACGTACTGCTCGGCAACATGCCCACGCTCGACAACACTTCGATGAACATGTGCATGTGGGCCGGCGTAATCACATTTGTAACGCCGGGAGAGTTCACGGTGATGGTGCCGTAAGACATCGGTGCCGCCTTGCCGAATTTCTCCTAAAAGCAACTGACTTTCTTTACTGAGCGGAATCCTGTTTTCTCGTCGTAGGCGACCTCGCAGCGCGCGAATTTCTTCGGCAGCCTCTGCGTCAATGATTGTGACGTATCCCGATAAAGGCACGAGATCCAGACATCTTCGGAAATAGAAGAGAAGTCATAAACCTCAATCTTAGTCCGCTTAGTTCTGTTGGTATTGGAAGGGGCCTGGTAGACCAAGTTCTCCGGAGGTCCCTCCGAGAGCCCTACGCCTTAGAAGTGGTGAACTCCTTTCACACTATTGTCGCGAGCGCGCCATCCTGGCAGGTCAGTGAGATCCGCCGACTCCTGCACCACAATGCTGGAGGGACATGTGATCTCAGTCGATTGAGAAACTGCCGTGTTACAAAACGAAAAAACAATTGACGCCAGCAATCCCCACTGTGCCCTCGTATTTCTCATAGGATTATGGAATAGCAATCGCCATTGTTCATCTGAATTGCGCCGTTCTCCGGCTTGTCCTTGTAGCTCAGCACACGGTTTTGAATCTTGTCGGGAAACGGATTAACGTGCTGCTCCAAGACAAGGAAACCGGTTCCATCTTTTTGAGCTTCCACAAAGAAACAAGCGTGATTACCACTCGCCGAGCTCGGGTATTTCCCATCCTTATTGAAGGTTGCGACAGCCGTCCCTTTTTCGATCGTCCCGGCGGCGGCGGCGTCTTTCACCGATGCCCCCTGAGTCCAGTCACGCGATCGAGCACATGGTTCGCCGTTGTCATTGGTGGCGTACACCTTGACAAGGGCCACGCATTGGACTCCGTAAGCGGGATCCTCAACCACGGCATCCTTGCGAACCAAAGACTGCAGCAACGCAGGATCATTAATAACGTAAGGTCCAGACATCACTAAACTCCCTTCTTATGACATAAACGACCACTACAGCTTCGTCCCCTTGCTCACATCGTCCGACGTATCCGGATACTTCGGAACATCAGTCCGATGTGCTGGCCGGAGAACTGCCGCTATTGAGGTAGGCAAAGGGCGTTCCCGTGATATACACGCCACTGGGGCCGATATCGATAGAATTAGCTCCCGAACTCAGAGTGATTCCCAGGGGGCATTCAATCACGATGCCCGTCTGCGCACTGAGATGAATACTCATGGCACTCATCATGTACCCCATTGTGATGGAATCCGCCTTTCCTTGACTGACCGAGAGCGACACGTTGCCCGTCACACTCTCTTTCTGATCCCCGGTAACGTTGAGTGACTTATTCCCAGTCACACTCTCCATCTGATTTCCGCCAACGTTCAACGACATGTTGCCGTCGACCTTTTCAATATGGTCGCCCTGAACATGCAGATGTTTGTCCGCCTGCACCTGCTCCTGCTGGTTCGTGGTCACGATGAGATGGCGGTTGGCGCCGATGAATTCGCGGGAGTCATTCTCGACCCGCAAATCCATATCTTTCTCGGCATTTATGAAAATCTGTTCTTTGCCCTTCAGATCTTCAAAACGAAGTTCGTTGTAGTTCGCCGCACCGCCGCCTTTCGAACTGCGCGACATGAAAGTGCTGCGCGTCTGGTAATCCGGCAGCGTGTAAGGGGGCATCTGGTCAGCGTTGTAGACGCGGCCCGTGATCACTGGGCGGTCCGGATCGCCTTCCAGGAAACTGACCAGCACCTCCTGGCCGATACGCGGAATCCACATCGCTCCCCAGTTCCCGCCGGCCCAGGGTTGCGAAGGCCGAATCCAACAGGAACTATTCTCGTTTTTTTGCCCGAGCCGATCCCAATAGAACTGCACGATGACCCGCCCGTATTTATCCACCCAGATTTCTTCGCCGGACTTGCCCACCACGAGCGCAGGCTGCGGCCCCTGCACAAACGGCTTTGGCGTCAGGCGTGGAGGGCGATAAGTGACCGAAGCCGGAATGCAGGTGAAATGGTTGGAATAGGTCTCCGAGCCCACTTCGTCTGCGGTATAGCTTTGGCCGGCCGATGCGAAGTGCCTGACTTCTATGGCCACATAGTTTGTGTTCTGGTCGTCACGATAATGATTCTTTAACTCAAACGAATAGCCCGACATCAGCCCGCGGCAGTTACCCGCGCCCGACACGACCATGTACGCCGCTTCCTCTTCCTGCATGCGCACTTTGGCGAC
>QIAK01000299.1 GCA_003225515.1 Acidobacteriota bacterium
ACGTGCTTTAAAAATCTGGTTAACTTTCCTAATGCGAGCTTCATTGCTCATTGCCGGATCATTGTTGGCGTCGGTGCTCGCCTTTGCTCAGGCCCCCACCCCCTCCGATGCTCTCACCTTGCAACAGCAGGGCAATTGGCGCGCAGCTGCGCAGGCATGGAAATCCATCACCGAGCGCAATCCGCAGGATGCGGCAGCGTTCGCGAGCCTCGGCGTCGCTCTCTCCAATGAACAGAACTATTCCGATGCCTCAGCCGCGTATCGCACGGCGCTCAAACTCAACCCTAAGCTTCCCGGAATTGTTCTGAATCTCGGCCTCGCTGAATTCAAACAAGGGCATTTTTCTGCAGCGACCGTCGCGCTCAAATCTGCCATCGCGGCCGATCCCTCCAACCTGCAGGCGCGAACTTTGCTCGGCATGAGCTATTACGGTGCCCAAAAATTTGATCTGGCATCTCAGTATCTTGAGCCCGCGGCCAAAGCCGCTCCCGCCAACATCGAGCTTCACCAGATGCTGGCGCAAAGCTGCCTGTGGGCGCGTAAATTTCCGTGCGCACAAGAGGAGTTCCGCCGAATCCTAGAGCAAAACCCGGATTCGGCTCCCGCCCACGTGCTGTTCGCCGAGGCGCTCGACGGCTTGGGACGAACTACTGAGGCGATTGCGGAATTCGAAGCTGCTGCAAAGATTTCTCCGAGCGAGCCTAACGTCCACTTCGGCCTCGGCTATCTTCACTGGAAGGTGCAGCAGTATGACGAGGCCAAAAGGGAATTTCAGCGTGAGTTGGCTCTCGACCCCAAGCATGCCCAGGCTCTGGCCTATCTCGGGGACATTGAATGGAAGGCCAGCCATCCCAGCGAAGCTCTGGCGTTGTTGAAGCAATCACAGACTGTGCAGAAGAACCTCCGCATTGTTTACGTCGACCTGGGCGCGATCTACATGCAGCAAAAAGACTACAAGGATGCCCAGAGCGCGCTACTCCATGCTGTGGATCTCGATCCTGCTCTGCCCGACGCTCATTACCAGCTGGGCCGGCTATATCAGGCGACAGGCAGGCCCGCCGACGCGGAGAAAGAACTTCACAAAGTTCAGGAATTACACAAAAAGGCGGAAGACAGCCTGGTCGGAAAGATCGCCTCTTCTCCGCCCGCATTGGATTCTTCGGAGGCTAAATAACGTGACTGCCACAACCAACCGCAAGACAAACGGAAACTACGATCCCAAGCCGGCCGACAAATTCACTTTCGGACTCTGGACACTTGGCAATCGCGGTCGCGATCCTTTTGGCGACGCCGTTCGCCGCACCATGCCCCCTACTGAGATCGTTTCCGTGCTCGGAGAAATTGGAGCCTGGGGCGTGAATCTGCACGACAATGACTTGGTTCCAATCGATGCCACGCCGGCCGAACGCGACCGCATTGTCCGGGAATTTCAAAAGGCCTGCCGGCAAAGCGGGATCGTCGTTCCCATGGCGACCGTCTCGTTGTTCTTTCATCCCGTGTTTCGGGATGGCGCTTTTACCGCCAACGATCCAGAAGTCCGGGCTTATGCTCTGCAGAAAACTATGCGAGCCATGGACCTTGGAGCCGAACTTGGCGCCAAAATTTTCGTCTTATGGGGCGGTCGCGAAGGTGTCGAGACCGATGCCTGCCGCCGAGCCGATGAGGCCGTCAAGCATCTGCGCGAAGCCGTCAATTATCTTTGCGAGTACAACCTCGCTCAAGGATACAAATACCGTTTCGCCCTCGAAGCCAAGCCCAATGAGCCTCGTGGAGACATTTATATGGCTACCACCGGCCATTACCTGGGATTTATTCCCACGCTCGACCATCCGGAGATGGTCGGCGTCAATCCTGAAGTTGCACACGAACAGATGGCTGGCCTTAATTTCATGCACGGAGTCGCGCAGGCGTGGGAGGCCGGCAAGCTCTTCCACATTGATTTGAACGATCAGGCGCCCGGACGATACGATCAGGATCTGCGCTTTGGCTCTAATAATCCGAAGTCCGCATTCTGGCTGGTGAAATTCCTGGAAGATGTCGCCTACGATGGCCCGCGTCATTTCGACGCACATGCCTATCGTACCGAGGATTACAGTGGAGTAAAGGATTTCGCTCGCGGCTGCATGCGCACGTATCTGATTCTGAAAGACAAGTCCGCGCGCTGGAGTGCCGACGCTGAGATCCAGGCTATTCTGAAGGAAATTTCTGCCGAGGTTCCGGGAACTCCGAAGGCGGGCCGTTACTCGGCGAAAGGATCAACCGCCCTGCTCTCGCACGTCTTCGATAAAGACGCGATTATGCAGAAGCGCTTGCCGTACGAAAAGCTCGATCAGTTAACGATCGATATCCTGTTAGGGGTTCGCCCGTGATTTTTCGAAAATGGCCTGCGCGAAATCGTTTGTTGAGATCAAAGCTCGCGCCCGCGAGTTGAAAGATTTCTATGCGCGCCCCTTTTTAGCCGCGGCTGCTTTCTTGCCGGCGACTTCCCAAGGACGCTTCGGGCGATCCACGATCGCCTGATCGCGGTTCTCGACGCGGTCGTACTGATACGCCTCGCTAACGGTGCCGAGCGATTCGTTGTACAGGCTCGGCAGACCAAGCCCTACTTTCAGTTCTTCTGAGAAGGACTGGAGCGCCTTCAGGTGGTCCGCCGTCGCAGGGACTTCAGTCTTGGAGGTCTTCAGAAATTGCTGGTACCCGCGGTTGACCAGCTTCGAGATCTCGCTGCCGATCAAGCAGCCGGGATACGCAAAAATTTTCACCCCATCATCGGGCGTCTTCTGGATGGCCGCTGAAACGTTATATTTCCGCAGGAAGACACGCGCCGTGGTGCCGGGCGCCTCGGTTATGTCGAACCCGTTGTCGCGCAGCCAGGTTAGCGCTTCTTCGTAGGTTCGTGCTTCAATGGTTTTGGACATTGCCTTGTTGCTTCAACCTTTCCTTGCCGGCCGATGCACGTCTAATTAGATGCATGCCGTATAACGATCGAGCGTAAACTTTACACGAGCTGCATCGCCGGGCGAAGCTTATTCATCTAAACAACTTACTACATACCTTGTTTCTGGCCATATAGCACATTACGTTGGTCACGGCGACTCGATTCATCTATGGCGTTCAGTTCTCAAAAAACGGCGGCAATGTCCACTTCCGCACAATCGGACGCACCCCGGAAGGTAGCGTCAGGCCTTGGCGAAACGCTGGGCCACAGCCTGGTCGAGCGTATCGGCAACACTCCCTTGTTGCGTCTGGATGCGCTCACCGGCGATCTTGCCGGCGTAGCACTTCTGGGTAAGGCGGAATGGTATAACCCCGGCGGTTCAGTCAAAGATCGCGCCGCAGCTAACATCGTCAACGAGGCCCGCCGTCGCGGGCAACTTCCTCGCGGTAAGATTCTGCTCGACGCCACCAGCGGCAACACCGGAATTGCCTACGCCATGCTCGGCGCCGCAGAAGGATTCCCGGTCACGCTTTGCATGCCGGAAAACGTTTCGCGCGAGCGCAAGCAGATCCTGCACGGCTATGGCGCCAACATTATTTATACCGATCCCGCAGACGGCTCCGATGGCGCGATTCGGATGGCACGCCAGCTCGCTGTCGAACATCCCGATCAATACTTCTACGCCGACCAGTATTCCAATGAAGCCAACTGGAAGGCGCATTATCACGGTACCGCGAATGAAATCTGGCAACAGACGCAGGGACGCATCACGCATTTTGTCTCGATGCTCGGCACCAGTGGAACTTTCGTCGGCACCACGCGCCGTCTGAAAGAACTGAATCCGGCAATCCAATGCATTTCGCTGCAGCCCGACTCCTCCTTTCACGGCATCGAAGGCGCTAAGCACATGTCCAGCGCCATCGTGCCAGGAATTTACGACTCGAGTCTCGCCGATGATAATTTCGAAATCGCAACCGAAGATGCGTACGCAATGGCGCGCAAACTCTCGCGCAGCGCAGGATTGCTGGTAGGAATTTCAGCCGCGGCTGCCGTGGTAGGGTGCCTGAAAATTGCTCACAATCTTCCCCTCAGAGGCCAGGAGGCAGTGATCGTTACAATTCTTTGCGATTCTGGTGACAAATATCTGAGTGAACGATTCTGGAACGAAGGATAAAAACGATTTCAGATTAAAGATTTCAGATTGAAAGCCGACAGTGCGATTTCCAATCTGAAATCAAGAATTTAAAATCAAAATCCAAAGTCTGCAATCAGCAATCCGATTTCCGTCATGCTGAAACTTAGCCGCGCCGATTACGATGCCCTCCGCCAGCACGGCGAACAGACCTATCCCCATGAGTGCTGCGGAATCCTGCTCGGACATGTGAATGAGGATGGTACACGGGCGGTGATTTCGACCGCTCGCTGCGGCAACACCCGCACCGACTCGGCTCATAACCGGTATAACATCGATCCCCGGGAACTGGTGCGGATTCAGCGGGAAGGCCGCGAGCGTGGCGAGGACATTATCGGCTTTTATCATTCGCATCCCGATCATCCCGCGCAATGGTCGAAGACCGATCTGGCCGAAGCCCACTGGTTCGGCTGTTCCTATGTGATAACCAGCGTGGAAAAAGGGAAGGCTGTGCTGACAAACTCCTTCGAACTTACCGGCAGCGATGAGCCCGACAAGCGCCTGGTGGATGAAACCATCGAGATCGAACCCCGATAACTGACTGCCCTGTCCCCGAAAGCGGCGGCAAACTTCACCCCACCGCCTGCCAGGAGAATTTCAAATCCCTTGCCAGTCACCGCGTGTGCGCGATTTTCACAAGCAGAAAACCAAAATGGGTCATTCGTTAACATCGATTTCGTTCGATAAACGATGCGAAACTCCGCTACTGGCGCGGGTTCCACGAGAAGTCGATTGTACCTCTGCACCAATTCCTGTCATGCCCCTGTGGACGCCCTGCACTTCGCTGAAAACACACGTACTTACAATCATGTATTTTCTGTTGACGAAAAAAATAGAAAGCGTACAACAAGATTGTTCTTTGACAGCTTCTTAAGTTTTTCCGGTTGGTGCGGCGTCCGGGGCTCAAGCGAAGTCACCTTCAAGCATCGCAAGATGCAACGAAGGAGGGTGAGCAAGGGTCTATAGCAAAGCGCTGGTTGAGGAGAACGAAGAAGAAATGTTGAAGGCAAGATAGAGTTCCGAGGCGTAGGGTAGGTTTTTCCGGTTGGCGGTGAGCCCGGAGCCCAAGCGAAGATCGCGCGCAGCGCCCCGCAAGGGAAGCGGCGTAGCAGGTCGAGCAAGGGTCAAACGCGAGCTACTGGCCGAGACGAATGGACCCCACACCACCTCGGAACTCTTATTT
>QIAK01000300.1 GCA_003225515.1 Acidobacteriota bacterium
TGATTCCAATGCCTTGCTTTTCGAGCCGCGCGAAATATTGGCGCAGGGTGCGCCAGTCGGGCGTGATCTTGTAATGATCAAATCCGCTGCGGTCGGCCTGGATGATCGCATCGTTGAGAGGAGCGATCGAACCTCCTTCGCCGGTAATTTCAGAAGTGATTCCCTGATAGATCTTCGAGGGCAGGTGCGGATCGACAAGAATCGTGCGTTCCGATTGACCGAGCATGTCGATAAAGCCCGGGGCCACGACCCTGCCGCCAGCATCGATCGTGCGCTTGCGCGGATCGGCAGCGAGATTGCCGATGGCTGCAATTTTTCCGTCGCGGATGCCGATGTCTCCGGAGTACCAGGGAGATCCAGTGCCGTCGATGATACGGCCGTGGGTGATGACGACGTCGAAGGCCGGAGTTTGGGCAAGAGTTAACGAGGTGAGCAGCAGGAGTGCGAAGAAGATGGGAATATGGATCGCGTTCGGCAAAACTGTCTTGCGATTCTTGCTCACGTTTGGATCCTCAGGGGCTGAAGCCCTCGAATTCTATTTACGCCTTACGCGGCCCTGAAGGACCGCTCTTCCACTTTGCGGAACTGGCTGCGGCGACACCTAGAACAATCCAGATTGCCAGCGCGATCCATTCAGAGATTGTGAAGTGGCCGGGAATGAGCGGGACCACTTTCATCAGTGCCATCGCGATTCCCACGGCTAATCCAAACCATGCCACGGCCTGCTCAACTCTCGAGAGGATAATTGTTTCAGGGCCGGGCCTGCGCGCCAAGGCAAGGCATGCGGCGCAGGCTGCTGACCATCCGATGGCGCAGGCTACCGATCCGACCTCAGTGATGGGAACCAGAATCGCATCGCCCAGCAGCATGCATACAGCCGTGGCCAGACCGACAGAGAGAACCGCGGCGGCCGGTGTGCGGTAACGCGCGTGGACGATTCCGACACGCGAGTTGACCATTCCACGGCGTCCCAAGGCAAAAAGCAAACGGCTGGCAGCAACAAAATTTCCGTTAAAACATTTAAAGAGCGACAACAAGGCTGCCGCGAGAATGATTTGTACAATCCAGCGCGAGCCCAACGCTTGCTGGAAGGCCACAGCGGTCATGAATTTCTCGCCGGTCAGTTGGCGCCAGGGAGCGGCGAACGCGACCGCCGCAACGATGATTCCGTAGAAAAGAATGCCGATGAAGATTGCCATCCAGATCGCCCGAAAGAAGCCCTGGCTGCGGAAATCGGGACTGGCCTCCTCGGCGGCTTTGCCTACGGATTCAAATCCAGTCATAAAATAAGGAACAATTTGAATCACCAGCAGAATGGAAACCAGTGGAGTGTGCGTGAACAGCGGCTGGATATTAGCCGGAGAACGGCGGCTTACGCCCAGCGCCACAAAAATGACGAAGAGGGCAAGGGTGCCGAAGCTGGTCCAATTCTGAAACGTGGCACTCAGACGGATGCCGCGATAATTCAACAACGTGAGCAGCGCGGTCAGGGCAAGACCAATGAGAAGATGCGGAAGATATACAGGGTGGCCGGCAATGCGGTAGAGCTCAATCGAATCAAGGCCAGGAATAATGTAGCCGGCAATACGGCCAACGGCGACGGCCTCCCATGGACAAACGATGAAGTAGGCAAGAGTCATCATCCAGCCGGTGGCGAAGCTGATGGGCCGCGAAAAAGCCGCGGAGGTGTAGGCCACTTCGCCGGCGGCGTCGGGCATGGCGATCACTAATTTGCCGTAGACCCATCCGATGGGAAGCAGCAGCGCACCACCGATGACGAAGCCGAGAAGGGCGCCCAGGGCGCCGCCGCGAAGCAACCAGTCATCCATGATGACCAGCCAGCCGACACCGACCATGGTTCCCCAGCCCAGAGTAAAGTAGTCGGTAGCGCGGAGCTGGCGGTCGAGAGTATGCACGAGGTCAGATATTCGATGGGGAGGCGGCGCGAATTATAAAGCATTTGCAGTGTGCTATGGTTGACTTCCGGCTGCGCGCCTGCACTTTCATTGTGCGCCTGCATTTTCAAAAGAGAGATTCCCCATGCCTCGATACGAGTATCGCGTTCTGAATCCAGTTCCTGCGGCGGAGAAGGCGTTTCTTGCGTGGATCGACCAGCTTGATCGCGAGTTCATGAATCGCGACCCGGAGCATCGCAGCAACGTAGTATGCGACGCGCTGCATCAACTTTATCTGGGACGTGCGTATGCGGCCGCGAGCGGCGGGTTAGCCGAGCAGGTGTTGGTGCATTCGTTCGATCCACGGAACGCTACGCTGGAACCGGAATACTACGGCGACGTGGACGCCGCGAAATATGCGGAACGCAAACCGCTGATCTGGTTCTGGATGATGTACGACCGTTCGCCGGTGGGGCTGAATCACTGGCTGGGATACCGCGTTCGCGCGATGCTGGCGCGGCACATCTTCAAGCATTGCGGCAAGAACGTGAAAATCTTTCACAACGTGGAATTTTCCTTTGGCTACAATCTCACCATCGAGGACAACTGCACCATTCATAAGTATGTGCTGCTGGACGATCGCGGGGAGATCGTGATTCACGAAGGCTGCTCGATTTCCGACTATGCCAACGTGTACTCGCATTCGCATGACCTGAATGACGGCATGCTGGTCGACAATCACAAGACGGAAATTGGACCGAGGGCGCGGGTGACATATCACGCGACCGTGCTCAGCGGAGTGAATGTGGGAGAGCACGGAATTGTGGGATCGATGGGGGTAGCGTCAAAGAACGTTGCGCCGTATCACATTGTTGGCGGAATTCCGGCCAAGCCGATCAAGGTGAAGTCGATTGCGCCGGAGGAATTGCGGCGGTCGCTTGAGAACAAGTAGGCTTCCGGGTCCGGCTTCCGGAGTTCCTGGATGCGGCGTTTCCGGAAGCCGAGCGCCGGAAGCCGCATGTTAGTATCGAACTCAGCGCTGCATGACATCTCAACCCCTGACATCTTCCTCTAAACCCCGCAAGCGCGTGCTCAGCGGCATGCGCTCGACCGGCAAGCTGCACCTGGGCAACTATGTGGGCGCGCTGCAAAACTGGGTCGGCATGCAGGATCAGTATGAATGTTTTTTCTGCGTAGCGGATTGGCATGCGCTTACAACCGATTACGCCGACACATCGCGTGTAAAAGAAAATTCGTTGGAAGTCGCGCTGGACTGGTTGGCGGCGGGGCTCGATCCGGAGCGGTCGGTGATCTTCATCCAGTCGCATGTTCCGGCACATGCAGAATTGCATTTACTGTTTTCCATGATCACGCCCCTGGGATGGCTGGAACGCGTGCCCACCTACAAAGAGCAACGCGAAAATATCAAGGACAAAGATCTGGGGACCTACGGATTTCTAGGATATCCCGTGCTGCAGTCGGCCGACATTCTGGTTTACAAGGCGGACTGCGTTCCGGTCGGCGAAGATCAGGTGGCGCACGTGGAGCTGACGCGGGAAATCGCGCGGCGCTTCAACGGATTCTACGGCACTGGAAAGGAAGTTTTCCCCGAGCCGCAGGCGCTGCTGACGCCGGCAGCCAAGTTGCCTGGTACGGACGGCCGCAAGATGTCGAAGTCCTACGGGAATACGGTGCTGTTGACCGATCCCGAACCGGTTGTGCGGCAGAAGTTGAAGACGATGGTGACCGATCCAGCGCGGGTGCGGCGCTCTGACCCGGGTAATCCGGATGTGTGTCCGGTGGGCGACCTGCACAAGATTTTTAGCGACCAAGGCACGATGGCGAAAGTAAATGAAGGGTGCCGGTCGGCGGGAATTGGCTGCATCGAGTGCAAGGGCTGGGCCGCCGATGCGCTGGTGAAGTTGCTGATCCCCATGCAGGAACGGCGTAAGAAATTTGAGGAGAATCCTCGGCTCGCGTGGGATATTCTGGAAGCAGGCACGGAGCGGGCCCGCAAGGCTGCGGGCGAGACAATGGACGATGTGCGGGCGGCGATGGGAATGTCGCTGGGATATGAGGGATTGAAGTAGGAATATCCCACTTCTCGCGCAAAGAACGCGAGAAATGGGGCACCCAGTGCGGTTGTGGCGACAGCAAGTTGCATAGGTCCTTCGCTTCGCTCAGGATGACAAGGATTCGTAGATGATAAGGATTAGTAGATGACGGAAGAAGCGAAAATCGTTTCTGGCGATGATGCGGCGGTCGCAACTTCGGCGGCGATTGCCGGATCCCACGCTTTTCGCAAAGAACGCGAAAAGGATGGGCCGCACAAGCCATCCCCGGACAAGAAGGAAGAGAGCGACTCGGCTTTTGCGGTTGCGGTGACGGATGTCTATGAGGGGCCGCTTGACCTGCTGCTGGACTTGATCCGCAAGCAGGATATCGACATCTACGACATTCCGATTGCGAAGATCACGGCGCAGTATCTGGCATACGTGGAGAAGATTCGAGAACTCGATGTGAACATCGCGGCGGAGTTTATTTATATGGCGGCGGTGCTGATTCACATCAAATCAAAGATGCTGTTGCCGCGCGATCCCGCTGCTGCGTCCGAGGATCAGGACGATCCACGGAACGAACTGGTGAACCGGCTGCTCGAACATGAAAAATTCAAGTCGGCGGCGCAGATGCTTTTGCAAAAGCAGCAGATTGAAGACGCGGTGCTGTCGAATCCTTCGTTGAAGGAATTCATGGAGGCGGAAGGCACTGAGCCGGAGATTGCCGCCGATGTGATCGACCTGGTAAAGACATTTCAGCAGGTTTTGGAGCGGGTGCGAACGCGTCCGGTGCTCAACGTTGACGAGGAAACGGTTACAGTCGGGCAGATGATCGACTACCTGCGGCGGCGGCTGTCGCTGGAGGATCGTCCGATCCGCCTGAAGCAGCTGTTGATGCGGGTTCCATCGCGACAGGCCCTGGTATGCATGTTTCTCGCGCTGCTCGAAATGGTGCGACTGCAGGCGATCCAGGTGCGGCAGGATAAGTTGTTCGGCGAAATCGCCGTCCGCAAGCACACGCACTTCGACGAGATCATGAACGAGCAGTCGGCAGTAAGAGACGACTGGAGATGAGAAGAACAGGGACTGGGGATCAGGGGCTAGGAGCCAGATGGTCGGTTCGCTAGCCCCGATCCTAGCCCTAATCCCTGACCCCCAAACTACCATGTCTTTAAAAGCTCAACTCGAAGCTATTATTTATGCGGCGGAGACGCCGATCACGTTGGAGCAAATGACCCAACTCGTAAAAGAGACGGTCATCGCCGAAGGCGCCGCGGACGAAGCAGAGATGAAGTCGCGCGTCCG
>QIAK01000627.1:0-1411 GCA_003225515.1 Acidobacteriota bacterium
TATTCCAGAGCCGATGCCGTCACCAACGTGCAGAACTCCATGCTGCTGCTTGCAGCTTTCAGCCAAGGCCGCCCCGAGCTTCTCTCCGCAGTGCTCGAAGACCGCATCCACCAGCCGTATCGATCGGCGCTGTGCCCACTCCTGCCCTCGCTGCAAGAGCTAAAAGGTAAGGATGGCATTCTGGGCGCGGTCCTCAGCGGGGCTGGGCCTTCGGTTCTGATCTTTGTTGATCCACGCGCGTCACTCTCAAAGGTACAGAAACTTGCAGCCGCTCATCTGTCGCGAAATCGACTTACCGCCGAACTGATTCCCACGTCGATCACGGCTCGCGGAGCACGTTCCTCTTTTACGAAATAACTCGTTCTTCTCTACGGGCAAGACTGTAGCCCGAAAGTGCCATATACGGAGCGCGGTACTTCCCAGTAATTTGAAATTCCCCCCTTGCGCAACTAATCCATGAGTTCGGTGTTTCTACCATCGGTCGAGTCGGGTGCCCTTTGCACTTCCGTGCACGGGCGTTCCCGGCCATGCAGGGCTGAACGGAATAGGGGTACGTTGACGATGAAGTCGAAGCGGCGTCAAGTTCGGGAGGGAGACACGCGGCAATCCGGCAATGAGCAGGTCCGCCGCGAGATTCAGAGTTTCCTTCGCGCGCTCCATTCCTATCCGGAACACTTTTCCAAGAACCCCGAACTCAGCTTCGAAGAGCACTGCAGCGCCATGTTTCAACCTAAAGTGGACGCACGGCGCCGCGCATAGTTCATGCGTTAACGGCTGGCCGGCGGCACAATCCCATTCATCCGAAGGTATTCCACCATCTGGCCGTAGTGGTCGAATCCATGCCATGCCACAGTAGTCGCCAGTGAGAGGCGCGTCACCCATCCTTCACCGAACGGGCTCTTCACTGTGCCGACAAGATTTTGCTCGTTGATGGTAGCAATCGCCTTGTGAACGTAGCCAAACGACTCTTTCAGGAATTTCAGAACGTCTTCCTTACTGGTGATCGATGCTGGCCCGGCCTCCTCTCCAATATCCACCGGCGGCTTCTGGTCCAACAGCGCGGCCCCAAGTTCGTAGTTCACCGCCGCCACGTGCTTGATCTGCTGGGCGAAGGTGCGCACGCCCTTGAACTCGCCGTTGGTGGGCGCGAAGTTAAATTTATCTTCGGGCATGGCCTCGGCCGCAGGAACGAATTCGTGCTCCATATTGAGGACAGTGCGGTCTAAGACCTCACTTACGCTGCGGTGCTCTTCTTTTGGCTTCGCCGCCTGCGCCGCAGCCGCCACTGTCAACACCAGCAAACCACACGCAATTAATCCCAGCCTGTTCCTCATGAGTTCTCCCTTGGTCCCCTTTTAGTCTCTCAGTACTGCTGGAGCCATTTTCAGCCCCGCCGCCGTCAACCGGTGCC
>QIAK01000627.1:1442-2321 GCA_003225515.1 Acidobacteriota bacterium
AACGCCGCTGGTACACCCTGGCGAGCCGCCAATTCTCCCCAGACTGCGCTGCCCAAGGCCATGCCCCCCTGCAACACCAGCAGGTACATTGAGAGCGCTCGCGCCCGCATCCATGACGGACACATAGTCTGCGCCACGACGTTGAAGCAGGCCAGAATGCCGATCCACGCCGCTCCCGCCGTAAACAATACCAGACAGAGGTGCTCAAAAACATGTGTCTGGCCAGCCATAAAGGTCATGGCGGCGAACACCACCGTAGCACCAGCGACCAGACCATCCACAGAGTAGCGTAGCCGCAAGCGCGGCAACAGGGCCGCTCCCATCAGTGCGCCCACCCCGAAACAGGTCAACAGAAAACCGTATCCCTGCGCCCCATGTGGCTGGCAGATGACGGGAAGCAGCGCCAGCAACGAAGTCGCGCCCACGCTGAACGCACCCGTGCGAATCAATACCGACCGCACCTCGGGCGCTCCGCCGACATAGCGGAAGCCTTCGACGATAGCGTCCAGAATACGCTGCCTGGGCAACGGCTCACGTGCCGTCTGCTTCCACTTGCATAAGAAATAAATGACCCCAAAGAACGATACCGCATTCAGCAGGAATGACGATCCCGAGCCCGCCGCCGCTACCACAATTCCGCCCAGCGCCGGACCGACCGCTCGCGCTACGTTGAATCCGGCGGAGTTCAGTGCCACCGCCGAAGCATGCTTCGCGGGAGAAACCACATCCGGCGTGATCGCCTGCCATGCCGGATCATTCATCACCGCCCCCAGCCCCAGCAAGAACGTGAATACCAGCAGCACCCACGGATTCACGAGGTGCATGAGGGTTAACACGCCCAACGCCGCGGACGCCACCACCATCCAGCCTTGCGTGAAT
>QIAK01000301.1:0-279 GCA_003225515.1 Acidobacteriota bacterium
CCATTTTCTGAGTTGTTTCCAGGCCTGCACGAGTTCTTGAATTGCGCGCGGAGAAGGAATCTGGCTGTTTACGATCTGACAATCGCGGTAGGCGCGCTGATAAATTTCGCGTACGGCGTGCTCGCTCAGGAAAGCGAAGTTCCGAGCCATTTCCGTCAGGTCTTCCCGGCTGAAGAACTTCTCATTAGCGGCATCGGGACGGCGTGCCATGGTTAGGGATCGTAGCATTTTCGCTTTATATTCGCCATACATGTTTTCTCCTGGGTTTCCGAGATTGTG
>QIAK01000301.1:310-2118 GCA_003225515.1 Acidobacteriota bacterium
CGCTTACTTCAAGGAATCCATGAGGAGATGCATCACCTTCTCTCAATCTGCAATGATCTTTGCGAACGGCGACTCCTCTACTGTCCGCAACAGACTGTCGGTACAACGTTGTTTTCCTGCAGCGAAGGCACGTAAAAAATTTACGGCCCCGCCAGCCTGTGCTATTTACTTGCCAGAACAAAAAACTTAGAATCGACTTCTTGTTCGGGGGAGTACCTCGTCATTTGGGGCGCCAGCAACTGGCGCGGGGATCGGGACTTGGCTAGCCAGCCATCAAAGATCGGAAAGTACGACGTCCTTCGTCTGATCGGGCGCGGCGGGATGGGTGTGGTGTACGAGGCACTCGATCCGAAGCTGGAGCGCCACGTCGCCATAAAGATGATCCTGGGGGCCACCCCGGGATTGCTTGCCAGGTTTGATCGCGAAGCGCGATCGACGGGCAGTCTGCAACACCAGAATATTGTCACCATCTACGAATTTGGCGATCAGGACGGAAGCCCATACCTCGTGATGGAGTACCTGGAAGGGATGAGCCTCGATGCAGCTCTCTCATCCGGGCGCCCGCTCAGCCTTGCCACCAAACTCAGCATCTGCGTGGATGTCTGCAACGGACTGAACTACGCGCATGATCGCGGCATTATCCATCGTGACATCAAGCCGGGAAACGTAATGCTGCTGGAAGACGGCAACGTCAAAATCGTTGACTTCGGCATTGCCCGCATTGGCGATACCGGCATGAGCCGAACGGAAGTGGTGGGCAGTCTGCATTACATGTCGCCCGAGCAATTCCAGAGTCAGCCACTCGACCGCAGAACCGATATTTTCTCGACCGGAGTTGTGCTCTACCAGATGCTGACGGGAACCCTTCCCTTCCAGGCTTCTGGAGGTGAAGCGGCGGTTATGTACCGGATCATCCACGAAGATCCGGCTCCTCTTAGTTCTTACCTGCAGGATTATCCGCCGGAGTTGGACGAGATTCTACGCAAGGCCCTGGCCAAGAACCGTGACCTGCGTTACGCCAGCGCGCGGGATCTTTCTTTCGATCTGCTTGCGGTCGTGGAACGGGAGAAGCACGAGGAGGTCGTCCAATGGATGAAGCGAGCCGATCTCGCCATGCAGAGGACGGAATTGAGCAAGGCTGAAGATTGCCTGCGGCAGGTGTTGAAGGTCGACAAGCATCACACGCCGGCGCATCAACTGCTCAATCAGGTGCAGATAAAAATTCGCGAGCAGAAAAAGGTCGATCAGGTTCGCCAGTTACGTATCCAGGCAGATGAGGCCTTCCTTGAGCAGCGCTACGACGAGGCGCTTCGCACCATCGATCAGGCGGTTGCGATCGACGACACCAACAAGGACTTAATCAATCTTCGAGAATCGATCCAGCAAGCGAAATCGCGAGCCTCGCGTTTGAAGCTGGCACTGCGCAGGGCCGAAGAAGCGCACCGCGCCGGAGATCTGGACGAGGCGAAGATGGCGGTTCGCGAAGCGCTGGAGATCGACCCCTACGAAACTTCGGCCAAGGCGCTGCAAGTCGTAATCCTGAGACAGGTTGAGGAGCAGGAGCGGCAGCGGCGCTTGCGGACACTTTTCGACAATGCGCGGGACCATATCTCTGCGCGAAATCTGACAGCGGCATTTCAAACTCTTAAAGAAGCTGAGCAGGTGGATCCCGGGTCAGTGGAGCTCTACTCGCTGATGAAAGTTGTCAGCGCCGCGCGAGAAGAACAGCTCCGCAAAGTGGAGATGGAAAAGCTAACTCGAGAAATCGAGGAAGCGCTGAACCGGGAAGATTACGCGGCCGCTACATC
>QIAK01000301.1:2159-7819 GCA_003225515.1 Acidobacteriota bacterium
AAGGCTAAAAACGCTGGCGGAGACGCAACTGCAACGGGCGCAGCTCAAGATTTACGCACGCGAACAATTCCTTGCGGCTAACGGGCTGCTCGAAAACGGCCGCACCAGCGAAGCGCTGTCGGCAATCGAGAATGCTCTGAGAACGATCCCAGGAGATACGCAACTCGAAAGATTGCGGGACATCGTCAAAGACCGCATTGCGGCGAACGAGGCCGAGGAGCGCAAGCGTCAGTTGCTGGGGCGCGCGCAAGAGATGGCCGCAGCGGAACGTTTCGATGATGCGATCCGAATTCTGGAGAGCGTACAGAGAGACTTCCCCGGCAGCGACGAAGTCGAGTTGAAACTGGAGCGCGTTCGTGCGTCGGCGGCGCATGCGAAAACCGTGGCCCAGGTCCTGGATCGCGCGCAGCAGTTACTACACCAAGGCAGCACGGAACAGGCAGTGCAATTCCTCGAAGACAAGACCCTGGAGTTGTCCGACGCTCGCCTGTTCGATCTGCTGGAGAGAGCGCGGCATCAACGGGAACAATTCCAGTCTGGTTTGCAGGGCGCGGTCGAAAAGGGCCGTCGAGTTCTGCAGACGCAAGGAGCGTCTGAGGCGGCGAGATTCCTGGCTATGCAGCCGGCGAAGTATCGCGAGATCCCGGAATTCCGGGCGCTGGATGAAATTGTAGCCAATCAGGTTGCGTGGGAAGCTCTCGATCAAGAATTGATGGCCAAGACCGATCCGGATTCGCAGGTTCGCCTGGCGGAGACTGCGCTGCGGGCGAATCCTGGAAATGAGGAGATCAAAAAACGGCTGCTTACGGTGCGAAGCCGCAAGGAGCAGATCAACGCGATTGCGGAGAAGGCCCACGGCCTGGAAGTCTCGGGCCACTATACCGAAGCTGTAAAAGAACTTCAGATTCTGCGGCAGTTATACCCACAGTATCCTGCACTTGAAGTGGAGATTCGGCGCCTGGAGCGGCTCGAAGAACAGCGCGCGATGGAAGGCGCGCGGAAGCAACTGGAACGGTTTCAGTCGGCCCTGCAGAGTGCGATCGAGGAAGGCAAGAGAATCCTCCAGAAGCACGGAGTCACGGAAGCAAGTAGATATCTTGATACAGAACTGACGAAGTACCGCGAGACTCCGGAGTACAAGGCATTTGCCGAAGTTGTTGCGAAGCGCGCAGCTTGGGAAGGTCTGGACCGCGAACTCGCCGGCAACTCCGACCCGGATGCGCAAATTCGATTGGCGGAAGCGGCGGTTCGCGACAATTCCGGAAACGAGGAAATCAGAAAAAGACTAGCTGCACTACGTGACCGCAAAGACCAGATCAATGCGATGGCAAAGAAGGCGCGTGATCTGGAGCTGTCTCGGCAATACAGAGAAGCTGCGACAGAATTGCAGCACCTGCGAGAGTTGCAGCCTCGCTATCCGGAAATTGATTCCGAGATTGAAAGGCTGGCGAAACTTGAAGAGCAGCGGCGCGCCGAAGATGCGCGGCGCCAGAAGGATCTTTTCCAGGCGGGGTTGCGGAAGGCAATCGAGGAAGCCACTGGAATACTGCAGCGATCAGGAGCTTTGGAGGCCGCGAGATTTTTGGGCGCGCAGCCGGTGCAGTACCGCGAGATCGCGGAGTTTCGCGATCTGACCGAGGCAGTTGCGAAGCGCGTTGCCAGCGAAGCTCTTGACCAGGAACTGGCACGTAACCCTGATCCGGACGCGCAGGTTCGGGCGTCGGAAGCAGCCATCCATGAGAACCCTGCAAATGATGAGATAAAGAAGAGGCTGAATGCAGCTCGAAGGCGCAGAGATCGGATCTACGAAATTGTTGAGAAGACGCGCGGTCTCGAGGCTTCCAGACAATACACCGAAGCCGCGAAAGAGTTGCAGCAACTGCGCCAGCTTTATCCCCAATATCCCAAGCTAGAGGCGGAGATTGGGCGACTGGAGCGCCTTGAAGAACAGCGGGTGATGGAAGTTGCTCGACGAGAGGCTGAGCAGTTTCAAGTGGCCGTGCGGGGCGCGGCCGAGGAAGGCCAGCGAATCCTGCAAAGGCAAGGAGCGTCAGAAGCAACAAAATTCCTGGCGACGCAACCAGCTATGTTTCGTGAGACGCCCCAGTTTCGGGCGCTCGCCGAAGTTGTTGCCAGGCGGGTAGCCCTCGAAGCTCTCGACCACCGGCTGGGTGGCAATCCAGATCCCGAAGCACAAGTTCGAGCTGCGGAGGCGGCTCTTCGTGAAAACCCAGAGCACGAGGAGATCAAGAAAAGGCTTGCTGCCGTTCGCATTCGCCAGGAGCAGGTCGGTGCGATTGTCGAGAAGGCGCACGCTCTTGAAAGCTCGCGACGCTACGGCAATGCCGCAAAACAGTTAGAGCGTCTGCGCCAAATTTATGTTGAGTATCCCGGGCTTGAGTCGGAAATTCGAAGACTAGAAGGTCTCGAGCAGGAATTAAAGCAACCGCGGCGGAAAGAGGTTGCCGAACCGCCAAGAGCAAGAGCTGATGCACCGGTTCTTCCACCTTCCGAGAAGGAAGTGGGGGCGACCGTGATCATGGGGCGTCCTTCGGTGCGGGCTGCACGAATCGAAGCCTCGACTACCGGGCAAGAAGTGCAGCACGGACGCGTGCCGCAAGATGAGTTGGCTGAGGTTCAGCCAAAAGTTGCGGCGAGTCCCTTCCCTTCTCCGAAAATCTGGCTGATGGCGGCCGCGGCCATAGTGGTTCTGGTGGGCGGGTGGATGGTTTACCGGATGACGAGCAGTCCGGCAGACATTTCAGTCAAAGTCAATGCCACACCGGAAGACAGCGCGATTACCATCGATGGAGTTTCCTGCGCAATTCCCTGCCAACGCCTCTTATCGCCGGGCAAGCATTCGTTAGCAGCGCAGCACGAAGGATTTAATGGCATCACGCAGAGTATTCAAGTTAAGAGCGGAGCGTCTCCTGATTTTTCCTTGTCTCTTTTACCAATCGAATCTTCAGAACGAGTGGTTGCAAATGGAACTAATGGAAATGTAGGTGGAACAAAACCCACAGAGCAGCTCCCGAGCAAAGGTCGGGAGCGAACATCCTCGGGTGGAACGACGGTGGCACCGGCAATTCGGACTGATCCTTCGCTTGGAAAAATTGCTGTCCTACCTGATACGAAAAAACTCACTGAGACACCATTAACACAGTCGCCTCATGTTACTGCGATTCCGGCGGTGGCTCAGGTTGTAGTACGAAATCTTCCTGCCACAGCGCGAGTGAAAATGGAAAACGGCGAAACGCATTCCGCGGACACTTCCGGCATGGTTCGCTTTACAGCGCCTTTGGGTAGCCACACGCTCGACCTTACCGCGGAAGGTTATAACTCCAAGGCAATTCCACGGGCGTTGGTAGCGGGTGAGAATGCGATTGATGGATCGATGGAGCTCGATCCGGAACAGCAGGATTGGGCGAGGGTGGGAAACGGAAGCGACACCGGGGCATTGCAAGCTTTCCTGAGGAAATTTCCGGCGAGCAAACATGCGGACCAGGCGAAAGAAAAACTGGATCAGTTGGTCGCCGCTAATCGTCCGCCTGCCGCCCCGCCGAAACCGCCGAGCTCCTTGACTGACGGTGCTATGATCTCTGACACATTGGGGCAGCCCGAACATGACAAAAATGCGATTCTTACCGTTCTAAAGGCATATGAGAAGTCTTACGAAGGGCAGGATTTGCAAGGTTTGCAGAAGCTTTGGCCCAGCATGAGCCCGAAAACGATTCAGGGGATTGCGGACTTCTTTAAGACCGCCAGCTCGATAAAGCTGACTTACATTATCGTAGACGAGCCCAGGATTGCGGGAAATGAGGCCACGCTCGCGTTCAAGCAGGAAACAAGTTGTGTGATAAATGGAAAGTTTCAGAAGCCAACCGTTGCCAAAGTGAACATGAAGCTTAAGAAAACGAATCCTCAGGGAAGCTGGCAGATAGATTCGATCCATTGAATTTCGAGGAATCATCCCTATGTCTAAGATCTCGCCCTGCCGACTAGTGTTGTTAATTTTGTCTTTACCAGCGATGGCATTTGCGCAACACAGTGCGTGCCCGACTTCACTCTCTACCTCCGGTAGCCCGGTCACGATCGCCAAGTCCGGCGACTTAATTTGCCTGGTGCCGCAGGTGTACGGTCCCGCCGGTCTGGTCGGCCAAAATTTTGACGGGCCGCTGGTTTCGACCACCGGTCACTCGGTGCACTTTCAGGCTGCCGCGGTCAACAACTTTGGGCCGATTAACTCGGAAATCGGCGTTCAACTGAGCCAACTGCCGCTCGCCTCTCCGGCTTCGGGATTTATTTTTTCGTTCAATCCTTCGCTGGGTGTAGTTGCGCGGTCGGCCGAAAGCTTCGGGCCCATTCTAACGGACCGCGCAGAGACGATTGGCAAGAAAAAGCTGTTCGTAGGAGTGAGCTATCAATTTTTTAATTTCGACAAAGCTGATGGGGTGAACCTGCAGAAATTCGGTGTAGTGATGACTCACGAACCGGAACCAGAAGTGTGCGCGTCAAGTCCTTCGACTCCAGGTTGCAGCACTAGCGGAGTGCCCACTTTCACTCACGACATCGTTGCAACCCAAAACAGTGTTGACTTAAAAGTGCATCAGTTCACGATTGTTGCCACCTACGGAATAACGGATCGGCTCGATATTTCTCTAGCGGTTCCTCTGCTCGAAGTGCGCATGGCGATGTACTCCGATGCGAACATATTCAATTTCGAGCCGCCACCGGTGAAGCACGTCTTTGCGGTTCCTGCCACCACTTCTAAGAATGAGACGTTCATATCTCAGACCAACGCACTTTTTTTCAACGGTAATTCTGCAAGAGGGGTTGGTGATCTGGTAATACGCGGGAAATTCCTGGCATACAAGGGAGAACATTCATCTGTGGCGGTTGGCATGGACGCGCATCTCCCCACCGGCGATGCCAATAACTTCTTGGGAGCCGGCACTTGGGGCGTCCGACCCTTCGTCACCTATACCTACTCGGGCAGAATTTCACCCCATGCCAGCGTGGGATTTCAAGGCAATGGAGATTCGGTGCTCGCGGGCGACATCACGACCCAACCGGCGACCAAGGCCCACTTGCCCGATATCTTTACTTATTCCGCGGGAGTGGATGCCGGAATTGTTCGGAGGTTAAGCCTGTCGGTCGACTTCCTGGGCCAATCCATTCGAGACGCGGCGAAGATCTCCTCCAGTACATTCACGGACCTCGTGGGCGACACTCATTCCAACATCACGACATCGACTGGAATTGTGAACCAGGCGAGTATTGCCGGCGGATTCAAGGCGAATCTGGTTGGCCAATTGCTGTTCACCGCGAATGTCTTGTATCAGATGAACCATGCCGGCCTGCACTCTAAGCCCGTACCGCTGGTCGGGCTTTCGTACACTTTCTAATAGATCGGAGATGGATAACCCAGCGGCTCGCGTCTCTTGCACATTTCGTTCACTTTGGTCGATCAGGGAACGCTGATGTACACCAGGGCTGTTGCGGGTGTACCGTTTTCCGTCGCGTTCGTTGTTGCAGTGAGCGTCAAAATGCAGCTTGTGACTAGTTCGTCGCAATTTCCTGAATTGCCCAGCGCAGCGTTGAAAAGTGTGCTTGTAAAAGTCGTGCTAGTCAATTGGCTTATATCCGTATTTGTGGGGTCT
>QIAK01000302.1 GCA_003225515.1 Acidobacteriota bacterium
GCCAGGCCGCACGATTCCGCCATACGTGCCAGTTCTACACACACGATCTCTTCATCATTCCATCCCGCGCGAAATTTTACGGTGAAGGGAATCGTCACTGCCGCACGCACGGCTTCAAAAATTTTCCCAATCGCTGGTAGATCGCGAAGCAACCCGGAGCCTCCATTGCATTTGACGACCTTCTTCGCTGGACACCCCAGGTTCAGGTCGACCACGTCGAAACCCAGGCCTTCGACCATGCGCGCGGCCTCGGCCATCACATATGGATCGCTGCCGAAAAGCTGCGCTGAGATCGGATGCTCGTCTTCATAAAAATGAAGATACCTCTTGGCCTTCTGGTCTTTCTTGCGCAGCACTCCGTCGGCCGACGTGAACTCCGTCATGATCAGGCCGCATCCACCCAGGTTGCGGATAAAGCGGCGAAATACCGTGTCAGTGACTCCGGCCATGGGGGCCAGAACGGTGGCCGGTGAGATGGTTACGTTGCCAATGCAAAGAGAAGCGGGCACAAATCGTGTGGCGCGAGCGCCCCCGCCCGCGTCTGCGGCCAGCCCAGCTGCCGAGTTGTCCCAGAACTTCTTCACGGTCTTATTCTACTTGGCCAGGCAAAACAAAGCCCCCGCTTAGGCGAGGGCTTCTAAATTGTTATCTGGATGCGCGGGAACCCACGGCAAAAAGTGTTAGCTCTTCGCCGGAGTCGCAGCGTCCTTCTTTGCGTACTTGCGCCGGAACCGCTCCACTCGACCTGCGGTGTCCATAAGCTTCTGTTTGCCGGTAAAGAACGGATGGCAGGCGGAGCAAATTTCAACGCCGATGTCGCCCTTATGAGTCGACCGCGTTACAAATGCGTTGCCGCACGCACAATGCACGCGTACTTCGTTATATGCGGGATGAATGGCTGCTTTCATATGGATTCCAACCTCGATTCGAATCATTAGATTCTACCGGATTCGGCTCGGATTCAGCAATCCCGAAGGAGCTCTCAGCCATCGACTGTTTTGTATCGGCAAAGCGAATCGAATCAAATGTTTCCGGCTAAAAGCTGACGGCTGAGAGCGGAGAGCTGTCTTTAAAATCGAAACAGATAGCTGGCCTTCACAAAAAACTGCCGGCTGTCATTGATGTAGCCATTCGAGGTGGCAAGAACCCCAACCCCAGGTTGTACGTTCAAATTCTCCAGGTCGCTGTTGTATCCAACGTAGATCGCCGTGCCCGGATGCACCAGGTAGGTGATAAGAAAGTCGGTATTGAATTCTCTCTGCGTTGGCAGATACGTATAAGGAGACCCCACGCCGGGCGTAGCGGCCAGCAGCGCGTTGTATTGCAGGATCAGGCGCACCGACAGTTTCGGCGTGAATTGCCAGTTCCATTTGCTGCGAAGAATGTGATCGTTGAGAATTCCGCGCCCGGCGCCAGGGGATTGCGATTGCTCGAAGACATAGGCCGCCTGGTTAGCCCGCAGGCGCTCGAACAGATAGGTATTTTCGATCTTCAGCGGCTTGATGGGACGAAAGGTGATCCCGAACTTGGCATCGTCTTCCCGCGCCAGAAACGGCTGGCTGTATGGGGTCGGTATCATAGCGGCCGCTGGCGGCAATGCCACAAAATTCGTGCCCTGTCCCCAGAAATAGCTGGCGTTGAGCGTGGCTCTTTTAAAATAGCCGCTCTGAACGGTCGCGCCACTGGTGTGTTCGTGATAGTCCTGATTGGTCAGAGCCGTCGGCGGGCAGAATAAAGAGTAGCCGTAGTAACAGAAATCTTGCGGACGCAGGCGCTCGCGGAATTCCTCATACGGCCGCAACGTAATGATGGTCTGGCCTCGTCCTTGAATTGCAAAGTAAGGAACGTAGTCGGTATCCAGTCGCAGCCCGGTATGGTCGAAGTCGTACCGGGCGGTGACCGACGGTCCCCAATCCACGATCCATCCTTTTTTCGGACGAAAGCGGTAGTCCGCCTCCTGCATCGTCTCGCGAATATCGACCCGATTAATAAAGCCGGGAATCGAAACGAAGCCGGCAGTGATGTCGCTATAAGTTCCGTCGTAGGAGAAATGCAGGCCGTCGCGGTGCAGCTCAACCTTCTCCGCCGGACCGGCATAGTGATTGTTGTTGCCGCGATTGCCCGAGGTGAAGGGATACAGGTTGGCTTCACAGTCGAGAGTCAGGTTGCTGGAACTGGTGACCGCTTGGGCGTCGAGCGTCCAGTTGGGATTGAATTTCAGGTGAGTGTCAACTCCGCCAATGCGATTGAACTCTCCGCTGGTGGGGCACTCCCAATCGGTGTAGAGCGCGCCCACACTCGACTGCCGGAAGATGTCCCGGCTGACGCGCGCAACGGTGAAATAAGATCGCACACCTGAAAATTGAGAATTGTCCGGGACAGCGAGGCCTGGGCTGCGATCATCCGCCGAAATCAGTCCCACCGAATACGGCCCGTCTTTTCCCGTTAGACGAATCCCGGCGGAAGGATCGCCGATGCTGCGGGTAAAAAACAAATCCATCGGCGTACGAAAGAAGTCCTCATTTTCCAGAAAGAACGGCCGCTTCTCCGGAAAGTACACAGCATAACGCTGGTTCACCGTAATCTGCGGGTCGTCGGATTCGACCTGGCTGAAGTCGGGGTTCGCCGTCATGTCCACCACAAAGTGGTCGTGGATCACGAACTTCGCATCCATGCCAGGCTGCCCCTGCGCCGTCGCCTGCTGAAAGAAAGGATTGGTGAAATCGCGCGTATCCAGCGCCCGAAACCCGCGCATTACGCCATAAGGAATCAGCTCGATGCTATGGCCGGGCGAGATTCCCTCCAGTCCATAGAGAGTAGCCGCCTGACCGAGGCGCCCCTCGATCTTGTAAGACACGTGCGGCCAGAACGAGTCCTCTGTCTTGCGCACGATGCCGCGATACAAAATGATTCCCCACTCCTGCTGTTTGGCGGCAGGAAAGCGCAGGCTCTTGAACGGAATTGACATCTCTACGACAAAGCCGTTTGCCGTAACCTTCCCGCGCGAGTCCCACACAGTGTCGAACGAAGTATCGAAATGCCCGGCAGTCTGCTCCTCGCGGGAAGCCTCCGTCCATATGGCGTCCCACTGCACGCCGAGCGGCGTAGTTTGAAAGGCGTAGGCTCGGCGCCGGTCGTGAAAGGTGTCGAGGATGACCTCCACCTGATCGTCGTCGAAAATATCTTCACGACGCGACATCCGGGCCCGCACTTTCTTCGGATCGTCGATGCACACGAAAACTACATACAGATTTTTCTGGTCGTAGCCGAGATACGCGTCCGTGGGCTCGGAAACGCCTTCGCCATCGTGCGGATTGCGTTGGGTGAATCCCGTAACCTTCGCCATCTGCTGCGCCACCTCCCCCTGAGGTTGCATCGTCAAAAAGTCGTCGAGGGATGGCGCGCGTGACAGCCGCGGGATGGTGATTGCCGGCAGCCGTATCTCAGACTTAGGCGCGGGCCGAATTTGCGGATCGCGGATCGGAGGCTCCGGCAACTGCGCCGAAGGAGACGGAACCTGCTGCGAAGCTTCCGGCACCTGCCCCGACGAAGGAGGATTCACGGTCGGCTTTTGAGGGTTCGCCTGCGAATCCTGCGAGCTTTGAACTTGCGGGCTCGGAGCCGCCTGAGAATAGGCCGAAATCAAATGAGCGGATGCCGCAGGAGTCGCGCCTGCGATTCCGACACAGAAAGAGACGACCAGCGCCCCTAATAAATTTGAATTGGCCCTGTGATTTAGCACTGAGACGGAACGTCCCCGCTTTGCGGGGAAGGAATGGAGCAAGATACACTATTTCGAGCCTAACAAAACAGCAATCAATATTCTGTATCGAAAGCCGAAACGCCGCGCCCGCGGCCAGCGCCACTCAGAATAGTTTTCATCTATGCCAATCGAAAGTTCGCATACCCGAGGGCAACACTTACTGGCAGCGTCGGCCCTGGCTATGGCCGGATCGCTGTGGGGTACTGGATTTCTTTTCGGAAAGCTTGCCATGCAGGAGATGACAGTCTCCGAAAACGTGGCCTTCCGCTTCGTCGCGAGCGCTGTTGCCCTCATTCCGGTCGTGATTCGGTATTGGAAGCCGTACCGGGGGAAAGAACTTATGTTGCTCCTGTTTGCCTCGATCATCGGCATCCCGGTTCAGTTCTTGATCCAGTTTCAGGGCTTGAAACTCACGACCGTCTCGCACGCTTCCCTTATCGTGGGTGTCCTCCCGATCCTGTTGGCGGGCGCTTCCGCGATTTTTCTGCACGAGCGGATTCGTGGGCTTGAGTGGGGCGCATTGGTGCTTTCGGCGATCGGAGCCATTTTGATCGCTTTGTCTGGCGGAACGGCGCGATCAGGCCCGAGTCCAAGCTTGCACGGCGATGCTCTCGTGCTGCTTTCGATGATTGCGGCGGTTGCCATGATTCTCTGCACGAAACGCCTGATCGCGAGTCACGGAGCGCTCGCGGTTACGGCAACCACTATCATTCTCGGAACAATCTTTTTACTCGCGTGGGTCGAATTGACCAAGCCGCTGCGCTTTCATTTCTCCGCTGTCGCATGGGGATCGGCGGCAGCTCAAGGACTTCTCGCTACCGCCGGCGCTTATCTATTCTGGAATTGGGGATTGTCCCATATGCCCGCGTCGAATGCCGGTGTGTTCTTGAACCTGGAGCCGGTAGTCGGGACGGTGCTCGGCGTCATCATCTTGCACGAGCGGCTTGGTTTGACAGCCATACTGGGAGGACTGCTGATCATTGCAGCGGCTGTTTACTTGAGCCTGCGGACGCAAAGCTGACCTTGAAGTAGTGTCCCGAGTTATTCGGCACTAGAGCTGAAAGAAAATAGAAGCCAGCCCTTGCCGTTTCTTTCTACTCCAACGGAGCGAGCTGTCTGCCCGGTAAACGATGCAATGGCATGCTCCCAAAAAGGAAGCGCCCTTCGATTCGCCTGCATCACGCGCACTTCCCAATCTCCTGGAAACTTCCTCCACACATGATGGGCAACTTCAGTTCCGACCCCTCGCCGCCTGTAGCTACGAACAATGAAGAACTCCGCCATATCCCAGACCGCCGCGTTGCCCGAAAACTCCGATCCGCTCTTGACCAGAACGAATCCTGCCAGGATGCCGGCAACCTTGATCAGAAATGGATGCCGGTTGACCTCGCGCCAATATAGCGGAAGATCCTTGTAGCCGAATCTCCCGTCCGGTCTGAGGGCAACCTCATGAAACTCGCTGAAGTCATACGCATAGAGCTCAAGTAAGTTCGC
>QIAK01000624.1:0-410 GCA_003225515.1 Acidobacteriota bacterium
TTCGCCGCCTCATGCAGCGCAATCCGATAGATCCATGTCTTCAAGGTCGAGCCGCCGTGAAACTGCTTCATCCCTCGAAAGACTTTCAGAAACACATCCTGCGTAGTATCGGCCGCGTCCGCCGGATCATTCACAATCCGGTACACCAGTCCATACACCGGCTGCTGAAATTCGCCGATCAGCCACGCGTACGCTTCCTCCGAGCCGGCCTTCAGCTCCGCGACAATCGCCGCTTCTTCCTGCGACCGCGCTCCGATTGCGCTTACCAGATTTCCCAAGGTGGTTGCTCCCGCCATCATGGCGTTCCCCTAAGCTAATTATAGGTTTTTCCACCCTACCGCGCTCGAAATTTGCCATCCAGCCACCCCAGCCAATTGCCAAGCCGTGAGCAGTCGGGACTCTCACTAAAC
>QIAK01000624.1:627-1795 GCA_003225515.1 Acidobacteriota bacterium
CGAAGTAGAGGGACCTGCTGTTTGTTTTTGGCCAACGACCAACGACGGACGACCAACGACGGACGACGAACGACCAACGACCAACGACGCTTTTTTCCCCCCTCACTTCGCCAACATCCCAACCGGAAGCTGAAGGTTCAACGTCTGTACGATTCCCGCCAACGCCGCAAGTAATGCGCCACTCCCCTTGTCCAGCTCCAACGCCGATTTCTCCAGGAAGGCAAACGCCCCGTCCTGCTGCAGGCGTGCCGCGTTCTTTTGCGACAGACCCGTGAACACGATTACCGCAATGCTAGCCGTAGCAGGATCATTCTTTAAAGCTTTCAGCACATCCGGCCCCGTCATCTTCGGCAGCAGCATATCCAACAGAATCACGTCAGGCTTTCTTTCCCGCGCCAATTCCAGCGCAGCCTGCCCATCGCTCGCCGTGCAGACCTCATACCCGGCTCGCGACAGCGCACGTTCGGTTGCGAGTCGCAGGAACTTGCTGTCATCAACCAGCAGAATTTTCGTCATTCCCACCTGCCGGAACCATTGCGCCGATTCCGAAGCTTTCAACCTTCATATCGACAGAATGTCAGAACAGACCAGCAGCAACATCCGACACAGAATGAGATTCCTATTAGACGAGAATGAGATTCTTCTTAGAAGAGGCGATGCGCCCGCAGCCGAGCCCTACTTCCGCCCGAGGTGGTGGTGCAGTTTAAATTTCGAAATACATTTCTAGGATGAGTCATCCCCCAACGCCCGCGTTTTCACCAGCGGGCGGAGGGATCTCGCGCGCATCACCCGTGTCCCACAGCGCTAGACTCTCGCTTCGCCTGCGCCGCCGCATCGATCATCGTTTTCACCGCTGCCCGGCAAGCGATTCGCAGCTCTTCCTCATGCCCCTCGGGAAGGGATTTCGTCAGCAGCAGCATCGTAGTCCCGTGCAGGGTAGCCCACACCTGCAGCGCCAGTTGCGTGTGATCGTCCGGCGTACCGCCCAGCCGCTTGGCCAGACGTTCTTCCACGAATCCGAAATTCGGCCGCGATTCCCGGATAGGCCGCGGCTTTCCTTTTCCCCTGGGCGGCGATAGCTCGCATACATGCGTGTAGAACAATTCATAATCGTGCGGTAGCTTCAGCGCAAAATTCACGTAAGCCTCGGCCATCTCTTCCAGGGTCT
>QIAK01000624.1:1891-3375 GCA_003225515.1 Acidobacteriota bacterium
GTATTTGTTCCCGCGGCCCTGGCCACCGCACGAATGGTCAGTCACTTTTGCCCGCCGCGCCTCCACAACTTGTGACCGTCGTGCAGGATTCGCTCTTCCAATTCCGGATCAGGGTGCCGGGGCATTTTTCATCCTCCCGCTGTGATCGATCGCCGGGACTATTCTGTTGACATTGTAGACATAACATTGTTATTCCTCATATACAAGTCCTCCCCCCATCACTACCCAGGTGCTTTGTCAGGAAAGGCGGCCGCGAAGCCCAAAAGCTTCCCGGTCGTCCCCGAAGAGCCGCGTTGTATGGGGTCATCCTGAGCGTAGCCGTTCTTCAGGCGGAGCGAAGGATCTCAGGCGAGAACGCTGAGTGCGACGGGAGATCCTTCGGCCCGCTTGTAACGGGCTGCAAAAAGAACGGGCATCCGGCAATGAAGCGCAAAAAGCAAAAGCGGCCCGATACTTCGGGCCGCCGAGGGCGATTGTCCCCACATGTTTTTGCCAACGACCAACGACGGACGACCAACGACGGGTTCTTACGTTCCTTCCGACCACCCCGCCAAATATTCTTCCTGCTCCGGCGTCAGCCGATCGATCTTGATCCCCATCGACTCCAGCTTCAGCTTGGCCACTCGCTTGTCGAGTTCGTCAGGCACTTTGTAGACCGTCTTCTCCAGTTTCTTGCTGTTCTTCACCATGTACTCAACCGAGAGCGCCTGGTCGGCAAATGACATATCCATCACCGACGCGGGATGCCCTTCCGCCGCGGCCAAATTGATCAGGCGGCCCTCGCCAAGCAGGTTAATCTTGCGCCCATCTTTCAACGAGTACTCTTCCACAAATCCACGCGTGGTGCGCTTCGACGAGGACATGTTTTCGAGCGCGGGGATGTCGATTTCCACATTGAAGTGCCCGGAGTTGGAGATGATCGCTCCATCCTTCATGAGCGCGAAATGTTCCTTGGTGAGCACGCTCTTGTTGCCAGTCACCGTGCAGAACACGTCACCCATCTTCGCCGCTTCCGCCATCGACATCACGCGGAAGCCATCCATCACGGCCTCGAGCGCTTTCGTCGGATCGACTTCGGTAATAATGACCTCTGCGCCGTTGCCACGCGCGCGGCTGGCCAGTCCGCGACCGCACCAGCCATAACCGGCCACTACGAACTTCGAGCCAGCCAACAGAAAATTCGTGGCGCGAATGATGCCATCGATCGTGGATTGCCCGGTGCCGTAACGGTTATCAAAAAGATGCTTGGTATCAGCGTCATTGACCGCAACGATCGGAAACTTCAGCACGCCTTCCTTGGCCATCGCGCGCAGCCGGATCACGCCGGTCGTCGTCTCTTCGGTGCCGCCAATCACTTGTTCGAGCGCGTCGGTGCGCTTGGTGTGCAGAATCGTGACCAGGTCCGCCCCGTCGTCCATCGTAATATGCGGCTTGTGATCGATGGCCGCAAGGATGTGGTTGTAATAGGTGTCATTGTCCTCACC
>QIAK01000303.1 GCA_003225515.1 Acidobacteriota bacterium
CCCCACGGTGGAGTACGACCGCGACGGCCAGCCTGCTTCTTTCTGGGGATTGAAAGGGTCAGCCTCGCTGCATGACAAAGTCCTGACGCTGACCGTAGTCAATCCTCACGTAAGCCAGCCGCGCGAAACCGACATTGCTATACGCGGAGGCGCACTAACAACAGGATCGGCCACAACACTGACTCACTCCGATATTCACGCGCACAATTCCTTCGATCACCGGTCCGTCGTTTTCCCGTATACCAACGATTTGGACCTCAAGGGCAGATCACTCAACTACACTTTCCCGCCGGCATCGGTTACCAAGCTGTCATTGACTCTGATCTAGGAAATCCCCGCGATTGCGGTTGTCTGCAATTTTCCACTACCAGGGAACGCAACATAAGTATCCCCAACCGACTCTAATATCGCGGCAGAGGTTTCTGGCCGCTCAGAGTCGTGATGGTTCCCGCGAATCAACCCCGGTCTTCTTCTCAGCCGCCGATTGAGCCCACGCGACCCTCTTCATCTCGCGGCTCAAAACGCGTGATCTATGCCGCTATCTTTTCCAATCTTGCAATTGCGATCTGCAAGTACATAGCCGCTGCTATCACAGGAAGTTCGGCAATGTGGGCCGAAGCCATCCATTCCACGGTTGACACCGGAAATGAGTTGCTCCTTCTCCTGGGAATGAAGCGGAGTCTTCGTCCCGCAGACGCTTTGCACCCTTACGGGCATGGCAAGGCTCTTTACTTCTATTCGCTCTTGGTCGCCGTGTATATATTCGGGGTGGGAGGCGGCCTCACTATTTACGAGGGTGTTTCCCGCCTGCTCCATCCGGAACCCAATCCTTCTGTCGCATGGGACTATGCGGTTCTCGCGGTAGCGGCGGCCTTTGAATTGTATTCGTGGAAGGTTTCCTACCGCGAACTGCTGGCGCGCAAAGATCCAAATGAAAGCGCATGGGACGAAATCATCGGCAGCAAGGATCCCACCGTGTTTACCGTTTTCCTGGAGGATTCAGCAGGTCTGGTTGGCGCCTTTGTGGCGTTTCTCGGAATTTTCTTGGGACAGGTGTTTCACAATCCCTACCTTGACCCAATCGCCTCAATTCTTATTGGAGTCCTGCTTGCCGCCGTTGCCTTTCTTCTGGGAAGAGAGAGCGGCGCGCTGCTGGTCGGCGAAAGGACCAATCGGGCAAGAATACGCCGCGTTAAAGAAATCATTGCCTCGGATTCTCGCGTTGAGCAAGTTGGAACCGTGCTTACCATGCAGCTTGCGCCCGACCAGGTATTACTCACCGCGAACATCCAATTCCGGCGCCCGCTCGACATAACCCAACTTGAAGCCTCTATCGATCGAATCAAGGCCGCTCTTCGCAAGCAAGACCCAGCCCTCCAGCAAATCTTTATTGAAGCCGACCACCTTCCGCAAAATGGCGATGCATCACTCAATAAGGAAAGGGATCGAGGAACTGAAGCGGCTTAACAGCCAGAGCGCTGCAAAAGTTGGGAGCGGGCATTCGTTGCTCCTATGCCGCCCGGCGCATTGCGAGCTGAGCCACCTGTTTCAAGTCATTCACAAAGGTACGCATCTGCTGATGCCGCATCTCGGAAGTAGGCGCTCGCAAGATTGCCGACGGATGTATCGTTGCAGTCGCAAACGGAGCCAGCGATGACTCGACCAGTTGGCCATGCTGGCGCGTTACGCTGAAAGTCTTTCCCAGCAGCGCCTGCGCAGCGGTTGCTCCCATACATACGACGACCTGAGGTCTGACAGCTTGAATCTCGCAGTCCAGCCAAGGCCGGCAAGCATGAATCTCAAAGTAGCGCGGCTTTTTGTGAATACGTTTCTTACCGCGCTCCGCCGCAGCCCATTTGAAATGTTTCACCACATTCGTGACATACACTTGTGTGCGATCGATTCCAGCCTCAGCTAGAGCATCATCGAGTATGCGCCCCGCAGGTCCTACGAAGGGCCGTCCTTTTAGATCTTCCTGGTCGCCAGGCTGCTCTCCGACGAGCATAATTGTGGCTCTGGAGGTCCCCTCTCCAAAAACGGTTTGAGTCGCGTTTTTCCATAGGTCGCATCCTTTGCACGTAGCCGCAGCACGCTTTAAATCTGCCAACGAACCTCCGGGCGGCACGAAGCGAGCGGCCGAATCCTCGCTGCTCTTCCGGATTTCCTGCGCTGCTTTGGGTGAACGCTTCATCACCTTAACCTTGAGCGATGCAACAAACTCCCTTCCTCCAGTAAAACCTTCCATTGCGCTGAGTACATCAGGCATGAACCGTACTCGTACCGGAGAAACGCGGTATCAGAGGGCCCGTACAGCGGGTTCAACAAACCTTATTTCAGCCACAAGCATCAGGTCAAAGACATTTTTGGAGGTCACATGAGCAAGAAGAACGGGCTGGCGGATCCCTCTCGCCTGAAGCCCTTCGATCCTGATGATCAGAAATTACTTCGCGTTGTAATCGAAACTCCTAAAGGCAGCCGCAATAAATTCGCGTTCAATCAACGACAACATGTTTTCGAACTGAAGAAGGTCTTGCCTGCCGGTATGGAGTTTCCCTACGACTTCGGATTCGTTCCCTCAACCATTGCCGATGACGGCGATCCTGTTGACGTGCTGGTGCTGATGGACGAACCGGCCTTTCCTGGCTGTGTACTCAAATGCCGCGTCATTGGCGTGATTCAGGGAGAACAAGGCGATAAGAAAGACAAAGAACGTAACGACCGGGTGATTGCCATTCAAAACGATGCACATAGTTGGGCTGACATAAAAACGGTGGACGATCTCGGCAAGAAGTTTATTGAGGAACTCGAAGAGTTCTTTGTTGAGTATCACAAATTGTCAGGCAAGCAATATAAGGTCATAGGCTGCAAGGGACCCGACCAGGCACGGAAGTTGGTGAAATCAGGGATGCGATCAGGACGCTAAATGCCATGAGCCAGATGTTTATTCGATTCCTTATCGGCGGCGCCGTCGTATTGCTAAAGCCCAAGAGCTTCGCAGGACTGTTTGGCGCAGCTCCGTCGGTTGCGCTGGCAAGTCTGGGTTTAGCGGTAGCCAGCGAAGGCACACACTATGCTTCCATTGAGGCTCGCTCCATGATCATCGGAGCCATTGCATTCTTCGCCTACGCTTCCCTCGTAAGTCGCATCATGATGCGATACCAGCTCAAAGCCCTTCTGGTCACAATTTGCCTGATGCCGATCTGGTTAGGAATAGCCCTGAGTGGCTTTTACCTCTGGCCGAAATAGCAATGCAAATAAAAGTGGACTTTTCAGTTCTCGGACAAACGAAGTGGAACGATTATGCCATCCGATTTCTCGCCGGAGGCATGATCACCGTGGCAGCAGCAATCATTGCCAAGGTATGGGGACCAGGTGTCGGCGGGCTGTTCCTGGCCTTTCCGGCGATTTTCCCGGCCAGCGCAACACTGATCGAGAAGCACGAGATAGAAAAGAAACAGCAACACGGCTTGCAGGGAACCATACGCGGCCGGAAGGCCGCGAGCATTGACGCATCAGGATCGGCCATGGGCAGCATCGGACTGATGGCGTTTGCCGCTCTGGTGTGGCAATTTGTGCCATACCACCGTTCTTGGCTGGTCTTGGGCGCAGCTACGCTGTCGTGGCTCGCCATCGCAGTACTGGCGTGGTGGATTCGAAAAGCCACGTAGACCTCAAACGCGCAGAGAATTCTCTCTCAAGCAGCTTTTCGTGTGTGCGCAGCCTTTTGTGCAGCCTTTCGGCGGCTTGCTCCGCTTCGCCGGCTGGCAGCCTTCTTTGCCTGGCGTGATAACGCTTGATGGCTTGCCGTACTCCTCGATTCGCGTTTGAGGGCTCCTTCTGTCGCCCGCGACCGCTTGCCGGAAGTTTTCCGTCCAGAGCTTCGTTTCCGTTTTGCCGCCCGGGTATCTTGCTGAGCTTTCTTCCGCGTAGACGCCGATCCTTTCGGCGGCCCGAGTTTCACGCCCGCCCGGCGTGCTTTGGACAATCCAATAGCGATTGCTTGCTGTGGCGATCGTGCACCGTGTTTTCCCTCGCGGACATGATGTATCTCCTCACGCACAAATTCTCCGGCCTGTGTTGACGGTGATTTTCCCTCGCGCGCGTCTTCCTGGGATCGTTCGATGGTTTCTCGTTCCGGCATATAACTCGCTCCTTTCGTTAATGACACCTTATGGTAATGACAGCTTATGGTCGTTCTCCAAAGCGCAGGCATCAGGCATTCTCAGCATTTCTATACGCGATATTCTGTATGGCGCAGGGCGCGACGGCCAACCTTACATTGATCGGACGCAATATTGATCGGGCGCATTTATTCGGATTCGCAACAAAGGTGAGCATGGCGTCACACAACCCAGCGGTCGTCATAGTAGGTGCGGGAATATCCGGGCTGGCAGCTGCCTCCAAATTAGCCGAAGCCGGTGTGTCTGTGACGATGTTGGAGGCGCGCAACCGTATCGGCGGACGCATCTTCACCCATCACGATCCCGTCTGCGCTTCACCCATCGAATTGGGCGCGGAGTTCATACATGGCCGTCCACCTGAAATATTGAAGCCGCTTCGAAAAGCGAAAGTGAAGATCACCGAAGTAGACGGTAACAACTGGTGCGTTACGAACGGTCTTTTGTCGAAGTGCAGCTTCTTCTCCGACGTCGATAAGATTCTGGAAAAGATGAATGAACACTCGCCCGATGAGTCGTTTCAGCAATTCCTCGATCGTTGCTGTCCGAACTCAACGAAGACCCCGAAGCTGAAAGAGGCCAGGCAGCGTGCGCTCCAATACATCAGCGGCTTCAACGCTGCCGACCCCAACCTGGTTGGAGTTCAGTGGCTGGTCAAAGGAATGCGTGCCGAAGAACGCATTAAAGGCGACCGCGCATTCCGGCCCGCCAATGGTTATTCAAGCTTGATCGCCCTCTTTCGTCAGCAGTTGACGAAAAAAAGAGTATCGCTGCGCACCGAAACTGTCATGGATCGCGTTGACTGGAGTCCCGGCCACGCCAAGGTAACCGTGCATGGTCCAGAAGGACGTTCTCCCTTTCTCGCTCAGCAGGTTCTGATCACCTTGCCCCTCGGAGTTCTGAAAGCCTCAACAGGAGAACCGGGTACGGTCGAGTTCTCTCCTGCGCTTCCTCCAGAAAAGCTTGATGCTCTCGATCGATTGGAAATGGGAAAAGTTATCAGAGTAGTCCTTCGTTTTCGAGATTGCTTCTGGGAGTCAGTGAAAACCGCAGATAAACGGCGCAGCACACTAACGAATATGAGTTTCTTATTTTCCCAGGACGAATGGTTTCCAACCTGGTGGACGACCATGCCTGAAAAATCGCCCCTCATCACTGCGTGGGCGCCGTTCCGCGCTGGCGAACGACTTTCGGGGCAAACTCATTCTGCTGTGGTGCAGCAATGCCTGAAAACCCTCGCGCGCCTGCTGCGGGTTGCGCCTGAAAAAATTGAAAAAGAATTTGAGGATGCATATTTCCATGACTGGCAGAGCGATCCCTTTTCCAGGGGCGCATACAGTTACGGAAAAGTCGGGGCGAACGAGGCCCAGCCGATCCTGGCTGCTCCATTGGAGAACACTCTATTTTTTGCCGGCGAGGCCACCGACATTTCCGGCCACAACGGGACCGTGCATGGCGCCATTGCCAGCGGCTATCGTGCTGCGCAGGAGATCTTGCAGTGTGCGCGAACTAGCCGTGCGGCCTGAGTGCTGCCATTTACTTCTCAGCACCCTCTGTCTGCGGCGTTCTCTGCCGCAAACAGCTTGCTAATCGCGCTCTACGCGCATACTCTCAGAGTAGACGCGATTTGCGGTTGACCAGGGGAGAGCATCTGACAAACGAAGAACTTAAGACTTCATACGCTGTAGTCCGTCACAACGTGCGGACGTACGAGTCCGCGGGAGTGGTCCAGATCGTCAAGGGACGGCACAATGCAGAGTTAACGTTAAAGAACTTTGAGGTCGAACAAAGTCCCGCCGACCGCCACGAGGGGTGGCGCTACTTCCTCGAAAAATCCACGCTTAAAGCCGGCACCGATCCCGCCGAAGCCACCGAGCTTCGCCAAGCCGAACTGGAACAGCGCGAGTCCAAGGCGACACAAGATTCCGAGGGCAACGGCGGCTTCTCACGCTGAAAGTTCGCCCACATGCGGTACTGGAATCAGTTGTATTTGCAATCTAATGCGACTGGCAATCTAATGCGGCAATCTAATTCGACCGGCGTCATCTTGAGCGGAGCCGCTTTTCAGGCGGAGCGAAAGATCTCAGGCGCAACAAATGCGGAGCGGTGAAAGCCTCATCCAGTAGCGCGTGCAACCTCCCGACATTTCCACCATGAGAGACACTCAGCCGCAAGTTCCCGTCATTTCCCGCGCTCCCGCTCCCCAAAGTCCGCCGTCCCGATCTTCACGATCGTCCCATGACGCTGCGGCTTCGCTTCCTTAGCATCTTTCCCCGGCTCCGGCTTGTCTTTCTCTTCAATCGCCACTGCAGGTTTCTCCGTCCATATTCCATAAACGCGCCCGCCGTAAGCCGCAAGTCCACTATAGTCGCCAAAGAAAACGTCGCTCGCTTCGAATAATTCATCGGTCCACGCGTAGTTCTTGAAGCTGCGCCCCGCATTTGTCGAACGCGCCAGAACCACGATCTGCTTGCGATTCGCAGGATCGCGCCTGCGATCAATGGACCCGTCTGTCGGGTCCACGGCAAGCCATTGAAAAAACTGCTCGGCTCCATCGTGGACGGGATCATTGTTCACGCGCACCGCCTCCGTCCAATGTTTGCCTCCATCGCCGGAGCTCGAAAGAAAAACATCCAGATCGCCATTTCGATAATCGCTCCAGGTAACGTACAGCCGCTTGCTCCTGGCATCGATCGCAATCTGCGGAAATCCGTTCGCTCTTTCCAGAGTCTGGATAGCGAACATAATCGGCGCCGTATGAACGACGGGCCGCGCCCGCGAAAACGTTTTGCCTCCATCGCGCGACTCGGTGAACATGATCTCATTGTCCTGGCTCCAGATTGCATAAAGCCGGCCGTCCGGACCCACCACGCCGCCGAAACCCTCCGCCGCACCGTTGTCATCGCGAGGCAAGCCGGGATGCGCATCGATCTCAACTGGCTGCGACCACGTCTTGCCATCGTCGACCGAACGCGAGAGCAGCATCTGCGAGTCGGTCAACCTCCAACGCGTCCACCCGATATAAAGGTTCCCCGCATAGCGGCTCTTGCTGTTGTCTGCGACGATATAGGGTTTGTCTTCGAATGGAATTCCCGGCGAGCTGGTTTGTTCGGCAACCGGAACGTGCTCCGGCTCCCACGTCTTTCCACCATCGAGTGAGCGGCGCACAAAAATTCCGTTGCGCGTGGCGTCGTGCGCCCAGTAGTTAAATGTGCCCAACTTATCAAACGCGATGTAGCACACAAACGCGTGACCCTGATTGTCGAACGCCACAGAAACGTCGCCGGAAATTCGATAGTTCTTCGGATCAACGTTCTCCGCCAGCTTCCATGTGTGCCCGGAATCTGTCGAGTACGAGGCATGCACGTTGTCCTGAAAAACTCCAACCACCTGTTGCGGATTCCCCGGATTGACCGCAATCGCCGGCTCCGTAAACGGACCCACCTCAGGCGTGGTCGGAAAGATCTGCGCCTGCGGAGCCCTTGGCAAATCCTGTGCATGCAAAAGAAAAGCCGTGAATAAAAGCGCGAAAGCGGCCGGCTCCGTGCATCGGCGGAATTGTTGCGAGAGAAACATGAGAACATCCTTTGCGCTGCATGATCGAGTCCGAACCGTTACGGCGGGTCCTGAGAACATAATGCCGCTCCGCCCGCGATCCCTGCATTAGCGCCATAATGAGCCATCACCAGTGGGATTTCCGAAGCTCTGGGATTCACGCACCAACTCGGCAGGTGATTCTTAATGTCATCAAAAAACGGTTCAAGCATGGCCGCCACGCCACCGCCCATCACCAGCACGTCAGGATCGAGCAGGTCCACAATATTTCCCAGCCACGGCGTCAATAGATCGACCGTTTCCTGAAGAATTTCGCGCGCCAGTTGATCGCCCGCAGCATAAGCCTTTCCCACAAGTTCGCTCGAAACGCCGCCCACTTTTCCGTTAGCTAAATCGAGAATTGCAGATTGCGCACCCCCCGCGAGTTTCGCGCGCGTCCGCGCGCCAATCGCCGGACCGGCCGCCAGTACCTCAATGCATCCGCGCTTCCCACAACTGCAAACCGGGCCACGATAGTCAATGCTCACATGGCCGCCTTCACCCGCGGAGCCGGTATGTCCATGATAGATACGCCCATCGAAAACCATGCCCGTTCCGATCCCGGTGCCAATCGTGGCATAGAAAACATAATGAAATCCGCGCGCCGCTCCCCATCGGGTTTCGGCGAGAGCGGCCGCATTCGCGTCATTGTCCACCTTGACCGGCACGCGATACTTTGCCACGAGTTTCTCGGCGAGCGGAAAGTTTCTCCAGCAGGGAAGATTTGGAGGATTGATAACCACGCCTGTTTTCGGGTCCAGCGGTCCGGGCGCGCAGATTCCTATGCTCTGAATGCCTCCAGCAGCTGAGGAGATCATCGAATCGATCGCGCCAATCACAGCCTCTAGTCCAGCCTCTGGGGTGCTGGTTGCGATCATGGGCTTGCGGCCCTGCGCGATTATTTTCCCATCCTGATCGACAAGTCCAACTGCGACTTTTGTGCCGCCAATGTCAACCCCAAGAATTTGATTGCTGCTCTTCGAACTTTCGCTCACGGTCTCGCCGTCGCTGCCATCTGCGGCATGCCCGAGAACTGCACCTTGATTGTCTTGATCTCGTACGGTTTGGCATGTACGCTCACGCTGCCATCATGCACCGGCAGGCTGCCGATTGGTTTTTCCATAAGATCAGTTTCCACTGCGGACTCTGCTCCCGAGGGAAGTTGAATTGCAACCTGACTATCTTTGCCGGCCCACTCGTAGAAGCGCACCACCAATGCGTTCTCGTCCTCAGCTTTCTTCAATGCCGTAACAATCACATTGTCCGGTTGCGCCTGCAAGAAAGAATGTTCCGCCGAAAGCGAGCCCTCGTGTTTGCCGAACGGCATCGAAAGCAATTTGTAATTCAATTCATAACCGCGGCGGATCGTGAGCGCATCCTTCCAGCCTCCAGAGTGCGGATACAGCGAATAAGTAAATTCATGGTGTCCTTCATCCGCATGAGGGTCGGGCCACTCCGGAGATCGCAGTAACGACAGCCGCAGCACATTTCCTTTTGCATCGTATCCATACTTGCAATCGTTCAAAAGGCTGAATCCATGCTTGGAATCCGAGATGTCAGCCCATCGCTGCGCCGGAACTTCAAACTGTGCCAGCTCTGCCGGGCTATTGCGTGTAGTCGGTCGCTCCACAGAGCCGAAAGGAATTTCAAACGCCGCCTTATCGCTGTGCGCGCTAAGAGGGAAAGCCACTTTCAACAGGATGTGCTTCTCATGCCATTCCGCCATCATCTTCACATCCACGCGCGTAGCGCCCGCATACAAGATGATGTCGCGCACAAAACTCGAATTCTGAAAATGATTCTTAACCTGAATCACTGCCCGCAGGGGGCCGCTCTCGGTGAGTTTCACCTCATCTGCCTTGTCCAGATCCCAGTGATGTTGTTCGAAATCCGCGTCAATATTCCAGGCGTCCCACTGCTTGGGTTTATCGGCGAAAGTCTGTAGCAAATTGCCGCAGGTCGAACTCTTAGGTCCTCCCGTATCTGTTTCTGCCGGGGCAAGCGCCTCTGTGCCGCTGCGCTTGTCGAACACGCTGGTCATGCAACCGGTGTGCGCATCGATCTTTACGCGAACGAATTCGTTCTCCAGTGTGTCCGCCGAGGCCTTCAGCATTGAATGAACCGCAGGAGCCGCGTTCGCCGCTCGAACGAAGTAGGTCTGATATCCCAGCGCCGGAATCGTCGCCAGCACTAGAATCCGCGCGCGGTGCGTCTCGCCGTCGAGAAATATCAATTGCGATTCTGTCGGCTTTCCCTTCGAATCGACGACCTCAACCTCGTTAGCGGGCGCGGGCAGTTGCACCTCCACTTCAGTCACCTCAGTTCGCGGCCACGAAAGCGAATTGAAAATCATCACCGGCACTCCGTCGCCTTCGGTATTAACGTGCGCAGCGATTTCGCGGAGCGACCCCATAGTCACATCATTGGCGGCCCGATCCACATCTTCCAGATTTCGTTTCGCATCCAGATAGTTCACCGCAATGCCCGATCCCGGCATGATGTCGTGGAAGTGGTCGAACAGTAGATTCTTCCAGGACAACTCCATTCCATCCTGCGGGTACGTGCGCCCGAATAGCGCGGCCAGAGATGCGAACTTCTCCGCATTGAGAACGTTCTCCTCCGCCCGCCGAATTCTGCGCTTGGTTTCTGCCTGCGTCGTGAATACTCCCCGGTGATATGCAAAATACAGTTCTCCATCCCAGGTCGGAACCTGCATACTGGGGAGCTTCTTCTCCAGATCGCTGAAAAATTCGCGCGCAAAACTAAACCGGACTTTGGGATACACCGACTCCGGCTCCATCAACTTTTCCGCGTGATCGAGCATGATTCGGGTCGGCCCGCCGCCATGGTCGCCCACGCCGTACAAATGCATCATCTCGGGTTTTTCCGGAATGCTCTTGCCATAAATTGACGGCATCCAGATCGAGAGGTCGGTCGCCAGCGGCGCCGCATCGATGCCGCCTGCATAGTCATGCGGAAAATACGTGAGCAGCCGGCTTCCATCAGGAGCCTGCCACCAGAACAGCTTGTAAGGAAATGTAGTGAACTCGTGCGCCCAGAGCAGCTTCTGAGTTACGAAATAATCCATTCCCGATTTCTTGTAAATCTGTGGCAGTTGATAGTTGTAGCCGAACGAATCCGGATTCCATCCGATCTTCACATCGACGCCAAAATTCTTTTGAAAATATCGCTTGCCGACCAGAATCTGCCGCACCAGCGATTCGCCATCCGGCATATTCAGATCGGGCTCAACCCACATGCCGCCGATAATCTCCCATCGTCCTTCTTTCACGCGCTGTTCAATTTGCGCAAACAGGTCAGGATATTTCTCTTGCATCCACTCATAGGTTCGCGCCGAGGACATCGTGAACTTGAAATCGGGATACTCTCGCATCAAGTCGAGCACGCTTTGGAAGGTATTGCGCACCACTTCGACGGTCTCAGTCCATGGCCAAAGCCAGGCCATGTCAATGTGCGAATTGCCCACGATTCGAATGTTGAACCGCTGCAGAAACGGCTTGAGCACTTCCAGTTTGGCTTGCACGGATTTAAGCGATGCATCGAAGCCGGCCTGATCCCCTCGGTCCAGCGGAGCAAAATCAATGGCCTTGAGAGCGGCATCGAGTTCTTGTTGGCGCTCCGCTTTTCCTTCTTCATACACCGCAATAATAGGCCGCGCGGAAAGAAGCTCCGTCCGCAGAAACGCAGGATCGGGACGTGCATGCGGCGGTTCGATGGTTAGCTCG
>QIAK01000304.1:0-5383 GCA_003225515.1 Acidobacteriota bacterium
CAGGCTTCAGCGACAATTTGCAACTCGGACCTTGGCTCGATGATTGCGCGGTACAAATTGCGAAAGAGCTCATAGTCTTCGGCTATGAGAAGTCGAAGCGAAATAATTTCCATAAGGGATGTTCATTTATAGCGCCGTTATGTAGACGCTGTATATGAAATAGCAGGTAACCGCCGTTACGCGAGTGACACGAGAAGGTGACTCAAGATTCGGGACAAGGCGGTGGAGCAGGATCAGAATCAGAATTAGTCCATAGACATAACAAGCGATGGGCGAATCCATTCCAGGTGAAACCAGCGGCGCCCTATGACTTCAAGTCAGCTTCGCCGCGAACTCGCAAGCAGATAAGCCACAACCAGCACTCCCAGGCAGGCGAGGCCACTCCAGAGATTTACCAGCGGATAGAGCCAGGTTTGAATGAGCGCCGCAGTCACCATAACCAACCCGAGGATGGATCCCCATTGGCCGAGTGGGGAACGCAGAGGGAGGGCGGCGAGTTCCGGCGCTGAGCGGCGGTGACGGAAGCCGATGTGGGCGGCAAGAGAGACGAGCCAGGAAAGAATCATTCCCGTGAACGCGGCTCCAACGAGATAGCGAAACGCGTTTTCGGGGGCCCAAAGTACGAGCGCGACTGCAAAGAGAATGCCGAAGGACGAGATCAGGACTGCGAACTGGGGTGAGCCTTCATGATTGAGGCGGCCGAGACGGGCGGGAGCCCATCCGGTGCGGGCAAGTGAGAAGAGCATTCGCGAGGCCACGTAGAGCGTGGCGTTGGCTCCGGAAAGTGCGGCGGTGAGCACAACGAAGTTCATCACGCCGGACGCGTGGGGAATCTTGACCGTGCGAAAGGTCGTGACGAAGGGGCTCTCGGTAACGCCGGCATGGTTCCAGGGCATGACGCCGAGCAGTACGACAATGGCTCCGACGTACACAAATGTGAGGGTAAGAAAAGTGAGCCAGACCGCGCGCGGAGTTTCTTTCGCGCTGCGCGATTCGCCGGAGGTGACGGCGACCATTTCCACTCCGCCGAAACTATAAATGGCGAAGGTCATTGCGATAAGTGGTGACCACAGGCCTTTAGGGAAGAATCCGCCCTGCGAGCCATATTGTGGCGGCACACGGCCGCCCAGTAGCAGTCCGGCTCCTGCCACAATGAACGCAATGATGGTGGCGAGCTTGATCATGGAGAGCCAGAACTCGATGCGCCCGTAAGAGCCAACGCTGCGCAGATTCATGAAGAGCAGGAGCGCGCCAAAGAGAATGATCCAGAGGACCGGGCGCACGCTGGGGAACCACGTCGACATGTAAGTGGCGGCAGCGACCATTTCGGCGCCGATGGCGAGGGCGAGGCCGACCCAATATCCGGCGCGGGCGATAAATCCCGCGAATGGGTTGAGATAAATGTCACCATAGACGCCGAACGATCCGGCAGCGGGATGAGCGCAGGCGAGTTCACCAAGAGCCATGGCGACGGTCCAGTTGATGAAAGCAGCCGCGAGAAAGCTGAGGATGGCGGCGGGACCCGCGATTTCCATAGCTGCACCGGAGCCAAGCAACAGCCCGGTGCCGATCGAACCCCCGACCGCGACCATGGCCATCTGTCCGGCAGAGAGCTGGTGGCGAAGTCCTTCTTCGTGGATAGGAGGTGCCGACGGCATGCAGCACCATATCAAAAAATTTAGAGGATACCCAATTTAGGGAGGTGATACTCCCGCTGCTTTGAAGTTTCTGCGGTAGCAAACAAGCCGGGCAGGAACGCGACCGCGCGGCGGGTTTAATACCGACTGCGTTGAGTCTTAATGCTTAGCTACTCTGGCCCATTACAACCAGTTTGGTGAAACTCGGCCACCAGAGCGCTGCACGGAGGTCGTCCATAAAAAGCGTGCTCGCGCTATCTAAACCTACAAAGCAGAAAGTGTTGGGCTAAATTTCCACCGGTCGTGAATGGAGTGGCATAAGGACTGCACTGCTCGCACAGCAGACTCGACCCGGCCTAGTGCGTTAGTCGCTCCGACAAACTAGACGGCTACCCATTCGTAAGGAGTATCTCCCATGATATCGCGTACCCTAAGTGTGTTCCTTGCCGGGCTGTTCGCGCTCTTCACTCTTTCGGGTTGCAACAACACTCTGAACCCGCTGTGCGGTAGTTCCAGACCAGCGCCCCTGATCGGCTCACTGTCTCCCAGCACCGTGACATTTGCGCAGGTGCAGTCGGGGGTTACGATCACTATTAATGGGAGTCATTTTGTTTCCGCATCTGAAATTCTGGTGAACTCCACCCCTCTAAGCGCCACCGTGGTCAGCGATCAGCAGTTGAAAGTGAAGCTTACGACGGACATCATCTCCGGTCCAGGAACGGTAAACTTGATGGTCAATACTCCCAGTGGAAACTCCGGAGATTTGGGGTGCACCAGCGGAGGCAAGAGCAGTGCGCTGGTCTTAACCGTCAATTAGGTCGGATTGAGCGGCCGTTATGGGTGAACCTTAACGCGAACCGGAGTTCGGTCGAGGTCGGGAGCAGTGACCTTCGTAATCGGGCGACTGCGTTACCGCATTGCTGGTGCGGGAGGGCGATCCTAGAATCGGAGCAGGGTTTACTCCGCTCAATTTCGCATGCCTGAGATCACAAAACGACTGGACCGAGCTGAAATAGGGAAGCGCGTGGAACGCGCCGAGAAGCTCTTGCAAAAGGGCAAGACGGCGGATGCGCTGGAAGAATATCTGCTGGTCCTGCGCGACGATGGCGACAACGACGTAGTGCGCCAACTCTCGGCAGATCTGTGTCTTTCATTGAATCGGAACGCCGATGCGGTTAAGTTGCTGGGCGATCTGTTCGAGCGGCAGGTAGGCACAGGCGATGCTACCCGGGCGAGTTTGACGTACAAGAAGCTGGCGCGGCACGGCAGTCCGACATGGCAGCAGAAATTCCGCTTTGGCCAACTGCTGGAGGGATCGAACAAGAAGCTGGCCGTGGGCACGTACGAAGCAGCGCTGTCGGACTTAGGAAAACTGGGGAAGAAGAAAGAAGCGTACGAGATATTAGATCGCATTGTGGCGATCGAACCCACGCAGGCCAACCTGCAACGTCTGGCGGAAGTGGCGTCAGAGTTGGGAAACAGCAAAGTGGCGGCATCTGCCTTTCAGCGGATTGCACTGCTGGCGGCAGCCGACGGGGGTGATGCGGCGCAATGGTACGAGAAGGCTTATCAGGAAGATGCTTCCGATCCGGCTATCGCGCTGGCATATGGAAAGAGTTTGCTGGCGCAAGGACAAGTGGGCGCGGCAATTTTTATTCTTGAGCCGCAAATGAATTCGGGCGAAGTGACCCCGGCATTGCGCGAAACGTATGCCGATGCCCTGGTTGCCGCGGGCCGCCATGCCGAGGCGGAGCCCATGGTATGGCAATTGTTCGAGCAGAATCCGGCGCGCGTGCAGCAGGTAATCGCTCTGATTGGTAATTTGCTGGACGGCGCGAATGACGATGCGGCGGTTGCGCTGGCGCGCAAACTGGAGCAGTTTCAGCGGCGCCGCGGAGAGCGCCGGCAGTTTATCGCCATCATGGAAGACATCACAGCCTCGCGGCGGGCTTCGCCGCCGATGCTGGAATTTCTGAGCGAGCTCTATAACGCGTCGAATCGCGAAAACGATTATTGCCAGACGCTGTTGAAATTATTCGATCTCTATTGCAGTACCGGTGAATTTGCCAAGTCGGCGGAGTGTCTGGATCGCGCAGCGGAAGTCGATCCGTATGAGTCCGGCCATACGAAGCGGCTGGAGATGCTGAAGGGCAAAGTAGATGACGTGCGCTTCCGGGCGATTGCGTCACGATTCACTTCCACCGGGAAGCCGAGCGAAGAACCAGCGCACGATGAGGGGCCGACCTTGGGGGCATCGACGCTGCAGGATCTGATGCTGCAGGCGGAAATCCTCGTGCAGTACGGAATGCGCAACAAGGCAGTCGAGCGGCTGCAGAGGATTCAGGAACTGTTTCCGCGCGAGGAAGAACGCAACGAAGACTTGCAACGGCTATATCTGTCGGCAGGCGTCACGCCGCGGTATGCAGGATCAGCGCCATTGCCTCCGGCGGCGGCTCCCGTGGCCTCGGCAACTGCGGCCGCAGTAACGCCTGCACCTGCGCCTGCTCCCTCGACCGACGTGCGCGCGTTCACCCGCGTGGCTGAGATTTCGAGGAAGCTGTATCACCAGGGCACGGCTCCGGCTGTGCTGAGCACTGCGGTCCGGGAGATTGCCACTCATTGGGAGGCGACACGCTGTATTGCCGCTATGGGAAAGAGTGGGCTATCGGCGACTGCAACCGAAGAGTTTTGTGCCGAAGGATTCAAAAAGGCGAGCTCTTCTTCAGTCGCTGAATTGATTGGATGCCTGCAGAAGGCGGTCGATGGACATGAGCCGTTGGCCATCGAAGACGCCACGAAAGCGCCGGTGTTACAGTCCGCGCGCAAGGCGTTGACTGAAATGGGAGCAGCGTCGGTACTGGCAATTCCGCTCAGCGATGGGGAAGAAGTGGTCGGCATGCTAGTGCTGACGCACAACCGGGCGCGAGCGTGGGCGCAGTCCGATATGGTTGTGCTGAAGACTTTGGCCGAGCAGATGGTGATTGCCTTGAATAACGCGGGCTTGCGGCGGCTGGTAAAAAACCTGTCGGTGACGGACGAGAAATCGGGACTGTTGAAGCGGGCATCGTACATCGACCTGCTGCTTGCTGAAAGTAAGCGGGCCATTCAGAATGCATCGGCATTTTCTGTGCTGTTGCTGCAGTTCGGCAAGAGCGCGGCCATGATCAAAGAGTATGGCGAGGCGGAAGTGCAGGCTGTGATGGAGAAGGCGGGACAGTTGTTCGCCGCTAACATTCGCTCCAATGACCTGGCATTTCGTTACGATACGACGACCATCGCGATTCTGCTCGGGGAGACCGCTGAAAAAGAAGGCATGCTGGCAGTCGAAAAGCTGCGCAAGATTGTTTCTGAGGTCCGGTTTCCGGCAAAAGATGAGAGTGAAAAGGGTCCTATAGCGCAGTTTTCCGCAGGCCTGGCGGAAGCAATGATCCGCACGGAATATGATCCCATCGATGTCGTCACCGAAGTGATCAACCGAGTCGAACACGCGTTGGCGCAGGCACTAGCGCAGGGGCCGGGGAAGGCAGTTGCGCTCGGGGCGGTGCTAGCCGCTGGCGCGGTAGCGTAGAAATTTGCCTCACTCAATTGTTCCTTCTGCTGCGTTTCAAGGACTTTCCTGGATTCTCCATCCAATATCCTGCACCAGCTTGCGAACGTGGTTCTTTCTTGCTTCGAGAGACCGCGCTTGATCTTCAGGGTTTTTTCGTGTCGGCTCGATAACTTTATTGGTGTCAGAGATTGTAAGT
>QIAK01000304.1:5502-6568 GCA_003225515.1 Acidobacteriota bacterium
TCCATCCGCTTCGATACCGGCGACGGATAAAGGATCTCCGTTCAAGTGAACTTCGAAGGCTCGCATAGGCGAACATTCTACCCGCACAGCCGGTTGGGATACAGCCACAGCGGCATTCCTCGCGAGAACCTTCGCTCCGCCTGAAGATCGGCTGCGCTCAGGATGACTTCGATCAACGGTCAACGTTGAGCAAATTTCCTCGTCCACTGCTAAACTGACAAGTTTGGCTGATCGGCTCCGTTTCTTACAAACTCTTGCGGGAAAAACATGCTAAAGCCGGGTGATATCGCAATCGTAAGTGGGGCGCGGACGCCCTTTGGCCGCTATTGCGGCAAGTTGAAGGAATTTACCGCTCAGGAATTGGCTGCGATCGCGGCCAAGGGCGCAATTGAGCGCTCGGGTATCGATGCCAAGGAATTCGATCACGCAGTTTTCGGCAACGCGCAGCAGACTTCGGGGGACGCGCTGTATGGCGCGCGGCACGTGGGCTTACGCGCTGGACTGCCGATTGAGACTCCGGCGTTAACCGTGAACCGGCTGTGCGGGTCGGGCATGCAGATGATCCAGACCGACGAGGCGAAGGTGGTGTTGGCGGGCGGCATGGAGGCTATGTCGCAGGCTCCGTTCGTGATTCGCGGGCGTGACGGATTTACTCTGGCGCCCGGCGGCAAGCTGGAAGACTCGCTGATGGTTGCGCTGCTCGATACGTATTGCGGGTCGTATATGGCGAATACCGCGGAACTGTACGGCTCACAGCAGGGAATCACGCGCGAGATGCAGGACGAGTTTGCGCTCCGCTCGCAGCAGAAAGCGGATGCGGCTTATCGAGAAGGACGGCTTCAGGAAGAACTTGTGCCGGTGCCTCTGAGAAATTCAAAGGGCGAGCCGACCGGAGAGTCGCTGACGGAAGATGATCACCGGCGTCCTCAGACTACGATGGAAGGGTTGGCAAAGCTGCGTCCGGCATTTGGGAAGAGTGGGACGGTGACGGCTGGGAACGCCAGCGGGATTGTGGATGGCGCGGCGGCGGTGGTGGTAATGTCGCTCGAAGAGGTGCGGAAGCGCA
>QIAK01000305.1:0-5934 GCA_003225515.1 Acidobacteriota bacterium
TCGTTGGGCTACTATCCGGAGAATAAGAAATACGACGGCAAGTACCGGTCGATAAAGGTTAAAGTCAAGCGCGACGGGGTCGAAGTCCATGGCCGCAGAGGCTACTATGCCATCGATCCGACGCAAACCAAGGGCTACAATCCACAGCAGGAAGTGGCCTCGGCTCTCGGGGACAACCTGCCTTCAACGCTCGTGTCATTTTCGGCCCAAGTGAAGCCGCCGTCGGCGAATTCCGTTCCCAACAAGATCGGTGTGACGTACCTGGTCGATGCCAGCACACTCTCCGTTGAAGATGCATCCGGAGGCAAGCATATAAATGTGGCCTTTTACGCGACTATTTATGCCGGTGGGAAGATCGTAGCCAACACCAGCCAGAAGGTGGATCAGACCTTCGACGCGAACACCTATCAACAGATCGTGCAGAAGGGACTCATGCTTCATCTGGATGTCGATCCGCAGCCTGGCCAGTTGCGTCTTGCGGTGCAAGACGTTCGCACGGGACTGGTTGGAACGATCAAGACTCAAACCCGATAGTTCCCGCCTGCCGCAAACATTCTCTAGGCCGAAGGGCGAGGCGGCATCGCGCAGTCACTTCTTGCTGGTTTGATCCTGAGATGCTCTGGCTCGTTCGCGGGCCGCATCCGGGCCGCGTCCCAGATGCTCGTAAACCTCGGCTAGCGCCGAATGTAACCCGGAGAATCCGGGCAACCTTCCCGATGCGATTTCCAAATGCACCGCAGAAGTCTTGAAGTCGCCAGTTTTCATCAGGCTGACTCCCATCGCATAGTGGGCCCACGCGGAATCAGGCTGAAGTTCGATCGCTTTATGCAGGTATCCGATGGCCTCGGCATATTGCTGCTGCTGAACCAGCGCAGCACCCATTCCGTACTGTGCAAGATACATGTTGGCTTGCGTTGAAAGTACTTGTCGTAGAACCGGTACTGCTTTCTCAGGCTTGCCGTCGTCCAAATCAAGAATTGCAGCAAGAGTTTTGTTCGCCGCCGCGATCACATCTTTCGGATCACCTCCCGTGTTTGCGGCATTCACGCTGGTGTTGCCCTTCTGCAGTCCCACATAACCCAGGGAGGCGAGCTTCTGCATTTCGCTGGAGGTGAGTCCCGAGCCGCTGGATTTGCCCGCCTCGTTCCCGAAGTGGCTATCAAGGGCCTGCATTTGTGACGCCATGGTTTCGATTGTGGCCTTCGCACTCTGCGCCAGATTGTGGCTAGCATTGGGATCGGCCGCCAAATCGTATAACTCCGGCTTCGGCGCGCGGATATAAAGGTATTTACCCGCTCTCCATGACTCGATCACGCTGCATCCGAAGCCCTGCTCTGGAAGCTCGCTGCGCGAGTACACCGGTTGCTCGGCCTGCGAACTGGCTTGGGCGATGCGCATCAGGGATTGCCCTTGCATCTGGGGAGGAACTGCTATGCCAGCCTCCGTCAATATCGTGGGTGCAACGTCCAGGAGGCGTGCCCGATTCTTAATCTGCTTTCCGGCGAACTGATTTCTTGGGAGTTTCACCACGAGCGGCACGTGAATGGTTTCGTCGTACAGGAAAATGCCATGCGTCTCCTCGCCGTGCACACCCAGGCTTTCTCCCTGCGTTGATGCAATTACGATCAGACTGTCGTCATAAAGCGATTGGCTTCGCAGAAAGGCAACAAGCTTCCCCACTGAAGTATCCTCAGCCGAGACGGCGCGATCATACGAAGAGGAGTAAGGAGCATGGGCATCGTGCAACTGCACCCAGAGAAAAAACGGTCTCCGTTTGTTGGCTGCGAGCCATACCGTGGCGCGCGCCACCACTTGATCTGCGCGCCGTTCAACAGATTGCAGGTGGGATTCCCCAGCTTGCGGTAGGTGGAAGCCGGCACTGTATTCATCGAAGCCTCGGCCGTAGCCCTGGAAGGGCCCGTTCTGCGGATCCAACAGAATCGATCCTACAAATGCGGCGGTGGAGTATCCATTCGAATGCAGCACTTCCGGCAAGTACGGCAGGGTCGCAGCCAGAGGCACAGCCAATTCGCTGGCACGATGCGTCTGTGGATAAGTGCCGGTAAGAAGAGTAGCGCTCGATACAAGCGTGAGTGGCGCCTGCGCATAGGCTTGCGCAAAGACCAGCCCGTTACGGGCGATCCCATCCAGATTAGGTGTGAGGCCGCTCCGCGACCCTAGAAATCCCATGCGGTCCGCACGCGTCGAATCCAGCGTAATCAGCAGAATATTCGGCTTTGCCGCCGCCAGGGAGTCGACCGGAAAAACAAGCAGCGTTAAAATGCCAATAAAGAATAAAGATCCCAGATGCCGCAACATGGTAGAAGTCTAACAACGTTCGCGCGAGTGTGTCACAAGGCGGCGCATAGAAGTAACAACGATCTCCGAGGACTGAGTCTCTGAAAACAATTTCCCGGCTACTGTGCTCTTCCCTGCTTCTCGTCGCAGTAGCCGTCCTGCCGTCCTGCCGCTCCGCGCGCGCGAATTCGGAGAGCAGTCAACGCCTGATCATTCTCGGCATCGACGGCATGGACCCTCAACTCCTGCACCAGTTCATGCGCGAAGGCAAGATGCCTAACTTCGCAAAGCTGGAAGCTCAAGGGAGCTTTCGCCCCCTCACGACCAGCATTCCGCCGCAGAGCCCGGTCGCATGGTCAAATCTGATCACTGGAATGAACGCCGGGGGGCACGGAATTTTCGACTTTATTCACCGCGATCCAAAAACTCTGGCGCTGTACTTCTCGGCCTCGCGGGTTGAAGGGCCCAAGCACGCAATTCACCTGGGTAATTGGGAGATTCCTCTGGGCGGTGGCAGCGCCGAACAGTTGCGAAAAGGCACAGCATTCTGGCAGATTCTCGATCAGCACGGCATCCCAAACACAATTTTTCGGATTCCTTCAAATTTCCCTCCTGTTTCCGCTAAGGGAAACACGCTTTCGGGGATGGGCACTCCAGATCTGCGCGGGACGTATGGCACGTTCTCGTTTTATACAGACGATCCCACGGCCGCAGCTGGATCGGTAGAAGGCGGCCAGATCATTCCCGTGCAGGTCGAGAACTCACGCGTCATGGCCAATCTGATCGGTCCCGATAATTCATTTCGAAAAGGTTCGCCGGCCGCCCTTGAAGCTTTCTCAGTAGCGGTTGACCCTGTCGAATCCGCGGCCAAGATCACTGTGCAGGACTATCAATTTGTACTTCGCGAAGGCGAGTGGAGCGATTGGGTTCGTGTCGAATTCCAGCTTGTTCCGTTCTTTGGAAATGTGAAAGGTATGTGCCGTTTCTATCTCAAGCAGGCGCATCCCCGTTTTCAGTTGTACGTCTCGCCGATGAATATCGACCCGGCTTCTCCCGCTCTGCCAATTTCGACGCCGGCCAGCTATTCACGCTTTCTGACCGACGAAGCCGGAGAGTTTCACAGCCAAGGCATCGCCGAAGATACGAAAGCTCTTTCCGATGGCGTGCTCGACGATAACGAATATCTGCAGCAGTCGCGCACGGTCCTGGCCGAGCATCGCCGCATCTTCGACGCTGAGTTTCCCAAGTTCAAGCAGGGAGTTTTCTTTTTCTATTTTTCGAGCCTCGACCTCAACTCGCATATGTTCTGGCGATTAATGGACTCCAAGCATCCCGAGTACGATGCCACTCTCGCGGCTCAGAACGGCTCGGCAATCGAAAGTTTCTACGAGCAGATGGACCAGGTCTTGGGGGAAGTCCTTCCCCGCCTCGACGATCAGACCACGTTGCTGGTGCTTTCCGATCACGGATTTGCTCCCTACAATCGGTCCTTCAACCTGAATACATGGCTAATGAATCAGGGTTATATAAAGATGAAGAGCGCCGCCAGTGCTAATTCCAGCGAACCGTTCGCCAACGTCGATTGGACTCAGTCTCGCGCCTACGGTCTCGGACTGAACGGCCTCTATATCAATTTGCGGGGCCGCGAGAGCAATGGAATCGTCGAGCCGGGAATGGCAGCAGCCAATCTAATGGCGGAGATTCGGACGAAGCTGCTCGCAGTGCGTGATGACAAAACGAAACTGCCTGTGATCACCCGTATCGATTTGGCGAGCGAGGCATATCAAGGCCCGTATGCCAGAGAAGGACCCGATCTGCTCGTCGGATATAACCGCGGCTACCGCGCGGGCTGGCAGACGATCCTCGGAGCGTTTCCGGCAGACGAACTCGAAGACAATGCCAATCCCTGGAGCGGCGATCACTGCATGGATTACACGCTCGTCCCTGGCGTGTTGCTCAGCAACCGAAAAATCGCAGCCGGCGCGCCCGCTTTAACCGACATCGCCCCTACCATCCTGGCGGAGTTTGGAATCGCCAAGGCACAAGGTATGATTGGTGAATCCGTGTTTCAGCGCAGTAAAGCCACTCACTGAAATTCTTATCGATGAGGAGATCGAGGTTCAGCTGCCATGTTCGGCTCTCATAAGGTGAAACTCGAAGGCGAATTGCTCGACAAAGTAAAGCAATGTGCGGAAGCGTGCGGCTATGGTTCCGTCGACGAATTCGTGGTGCACGCTCTCGAAAAAGAAGTGAACAAGGTTCTGCCTCCCGGTGAAGGGGGCACCACTTCAAAGGAAATCATAAAAAAGCGGCTCCAGGGACTTGGATATATCGAGTAGTGTGCCTCACCGCTTTCCGCGCTTATGGGCTCTCTTGGAGTCAACGTCCCAGCAATAATCGTTCTCGGGATTTCAATCGTCATCGGTCTGGTGATGGTGGTTGTGTTCCGCTATGCCTCTGACCAGAAGGCAATCCACGTTGCCAAAAACCATCTCAAAGCTCACCTGCTGGCGCTCCGGCTTTTTCAGGATCAGATTCCAGTAGTGATGCGGTCGTATGGTCGCATTATGCTGGCGACCGGTCACTATCTCCGGCTGGCATTCAAGCCTTTGCTGTTTGTGATTGTGCCCATGACTTTTCTGATTGTGCAGCTCGACCGCTATCTGGGCTCGGCGCCAGTGCCAACCGGGCAGCCGTTCTTGATGACCGTGCACATGCCTGATTCCAATGCCCTCAATGATGTCTCGCTCAGTCTTCCTGATGGCATGACCACTACCGCTCCTGCAGTGCACGTGCCGTCGGAAAACCAAGTAGTCTGGAGAGTGGTTGCTGAGAGGAGCGGTCGGTACGTTGTCAATGTTCAGGCTTCTGATCAGATCTTTTCCAAGCAAGTGGTTGTTGGCTCCGGCTTGTCGCGCTTGTCACCAGCCCGATTGCGGGGACAACTGTGGGAACGGTTCTTTGTTTCTGCGGAACCTGCCCTGCCACAAAACAAGCTGATCGATGCTATAGACGTGCAGTATCCTGACCGGAGCGTCGCTTTCGCGGGCTTCGAATCTCTTCTTTGTTCTCTCTCTGGCTGCAGGTTTTCTTTTCAAGAGTATCTTGGGAATTGAGATATGAGATTGTGTGGAACACATTCGGCTGAGTGCCCGCGGGCTGAGCGCCGGCGGCTTTTCGCATTTGTGACAGTTCTGGTGGTCCTGTTGTTCTGCCCGCTTTCCAGCCATGCCTACGCTGGCCCCGGAGCCGGATTTGCCGTCCTGTCTTCTTTCTGGACGCTGTTCGTTGCTTTCCTTTATTCCGTGTACGCCTTCCTGGTATGGCCTTTCCGACAGATATTTCGCGTACTTCGGCGGCGCAAAGCCTACGGCAAAGCACAAATCAATCGTGCTGTCATTCTCGGCTTCGACGGCATGGACCCCGAATTGACCGAACGATTTATCGCCGAAGGCAGGCTGCCGAATCTTGCGAAGTTACGCGAGCAGGGCACGTTTCGGAAATTGCGGACCACGTACCCCGCTATTTCCCCGGTGGCGTGGTCAACGTTCATGACCGGAGTGAACCCCGGGAAGCACAACATCTACGATTTTCTAGCCCGCGATCTCAGCAACTATCTTCCGTACTTGTCTTCTG
>QIAK01000305.1:5942-8542 GCA_003225515.1 Acidobacteriota bacterium
GAAAATTGGCAAGTACACAATTCCGCTCGGTGGTCCCAGAATCAAAGGAATGCGCAAGGGGACGCCTTTCTGGCACTGGCTGGGTGAAGCCGGAATTTTCTGTTCCGTGATTCGCGTTCCAGTGACTTTTCCGCCGGAAAAATTCCCCGGGGTTCTGCTCTCCGGAATGTGTGTCCCCGACTTGAAAGGCAGCCAAGGAACTTTCTGCTTATGCACAACTCGATCGAGTAGCGATAAATTTCGCGAAGGCGGAGTTCGCGTTGCGATCGATCGCGTCGGCTTACTGTGCCGCTCCTATGTCCCCGGACCGGAGGACCCTCTGTCCGGCGGTTCGGGAGGCGAACTGCGCGTGAATTTTGAAATTCGTCCCGACATTAACACGAAGCAAGCGCGCTTCACGGTCGACACAGAGAGTTTCACGCTCAAGGTTGGCGACTACTCGGAGTGGATTCCCGTAAAGTTTAAAGCCGGTGTAGGTTTCAGCGCGCACGGCATTTGCCGTTTTTATCTCAAAGAACTGTCGCCCGAGGTTGAGGTCTATGTGACCCCCGTGAACATCGACCCCGGGCGGCCCGATCTGCCGATCTCTCACCCGGTCACGTATTCCATCTACCTGGCAAAACTTTTCGGTCCGTATGCCACGCTGGGTCTGGCCGAAGACACCTGGGCTTTGAACGAACACGTGCTCGATGATCAGGCTTTTTTGGCTCAGTGCTATGCCAATCATGACGATCGCGAGCGCATGTTGTTCGATGCTCTGGAAAAAACTCAGCAAGGCCTCTGCGCGTGCGTGTTCGACACCACCGATCGCGTGCAGCACATGTTCTGGCGCTATCTCGATGACGACCATCCCGCCGCCCGCGACGTTCCACGCGATCGGCGGCCCAGGGTGATCCAGGATCTTTATGCGCGCATGGATGCGCTGATTGGCCGCGTGATGAAGGAGATTGACGAGAAGACCCTGCTGATGGTCGTCTCCGACCACGGCTTCAAATCATTTTCGCGTTGCGTGAATCTGAATGCGTGGTTACACCAGAACGGATATCTCACTTTAAAGCCTGGAAAGACGGAGAGCGGCGACTGGTTTGATGACGTGGACTGGTCTCGCACGCGTGCCTACACTATGGGCCTGAACGGGCTTTATTTGAATCTAAAAGGGCGAGAGCGCGAGGGTGTAATTGAGCCCGGCACTGATGCCGACGCATTGAAAGAAGAATTGCGGCGCAAGCTTGACGGTCTCGTCGACCCCGCGTCAGGCCGCGTCGGCATCACGGGCGTCTTCGATTGCGACTCCGTGTATGCGGGCCCGTACGTGGATAATGCTCCCGATCTGATTGTCGGATACGGCGAAGGATTCCGGGCTTCGTGGGATTCAGTCATGGGAAAGGTCACCAGCCAGATTTTTGAAGACAATCTAAAAGCATGGAGCGGCGATCATTGCATTGATCCGCGCCTCGTACCCGGAGTTCTGTTCTGCAATCAGAAAATCACTGACGAGAAACCGGCCATTGTCGACGTCGCTCCCACGCTACTAAAATTATTTGGTTTGGCGCTTCCCGGACACCTCGACGGAAAAGCATGGACGGTCGGAACACCAGTCGGAACATCTACCGGTGGCTCGTCTCATGAAGCCCCAGAAGTCCTTCAAGGTTAATTCGTGATCACCATCGTTTCGGGCTTACCGCGCTCGGGCACATCGCTGATGATGCAGATGCTGGCTGCCGGCGGCATGCCTCTGCTAACCGACTTCGAACGCAAGGCTGACATCGACAATCCCCGAGGCTATTGCGAATGGGAGCCTATCAAGCTGCTGCCTAAAGAGCCCAATCGCATTGATGAAGCCGAGGGAAAGGCCGTTAAGGTTATTACCCAGCTTCTTCTTTCGCTCCCTCCCGGCAGGAATTACAAACTGATTTTCATGGAACGTCCGCTTCCCGAAGTTCTCGCTTCGCAAGATGAAATGCTCAAGCGTCGCGGATCAACCCAGTCCGTCAATCATGCTCTGCTAACTTCCGCGTTCCGCGATCATATGCGCGAAGTCGTCGCATGGCTCGAACGCAGAACGGAAATTCCTGTGTGCCGAATGGGATACCGCAAGGTGCTGAGCGACCCTTCCAATTCGGCAAAGGCAGTTCGCGATTTCCTGGATCTCGAATTGAATGTAGAAGCTATGGCTCGCGAAGTGGATCCCTCTTTGTATCGCAACCGGAGCGGCTGAGAGGATCAGAGGGAACGCCGGGAAATAGAAATCATTTGCAGCAAAGCATCCTCTGCCCCGTCATCTTTCAGGCGCTTCCGCGCGGAATCGTTCAACTTGAAGTCCACCCCGTAATGTTGCACCAGAGTCGCCATTCGCGCGCTCGTGATCCTGCCCTTGAGTCCAGTTTCGACGTCGCCGAGTGAGAAGGGTGCAGCCTTTCCTTTTTCCGCCACCTTCACAGGTTCGGCTGCCTGCCAGTTCGCTTCTTGCCTGGATATCAACTTCTTTTGCAGCATGTCCTGAAGGGCGGCTTGGGATTTGGTAGAACCCGGTTGCCGCGCCGCTCTCCGAAACAAAGTCGCGGCTTTATGCGGATCTCGAGGGATGCCGGTTCCGCCGT
>QIAK01000305.1:8549-17226 GCA_003225515.1 Acidobacteriota bacterium
TATTCTGCAGGAGCATAGCCGTGGTTTGCAGCCTTTTCTAACCACAGCAGTCCCTGCTTCGGGTCTTTAGGTATATTCTGTCCACCACCTCGCAGAAAAAACGTAGATAACGCGAGTTGCGCTCCGGGATGATCGAGTTTGGCGGCCTTCTGAAGCCACTCCACACCCTGCTTGCCATCTCGGGCCACGCCTTCTCCGTTGAGATACGCCGCCGCGAGTTTGTATTGAGCGTCGGCATTTCCCGCCTCGGCTTGCTTGTGGAGAGCGGCGATATCCGGAGCTTGCGCCTGCGCGCGCGACAAGTTCGATCCCGCGGATACGACACAAACGACGATGATCCAAAGCAGATCTTCGCGAATTCTGGAGGGGCGTATCTTCATAACCCGAGCCACTCAAGCGCAACTGCTCTGCGAAAAAAGATGGCAGTGCGCTCACTCGACGCCGATGTTAATTCTGCCCATTACCCGAAGTCAATGAGAAGCAGGAAGTCTGCACTGGCATATTTCTATGCCTTTTTCGTGCTACTCTATGCCATTCTCAGGCGGCGCCTCAGCGCGCCGCTGGGGTGTGCGCCCCGCGTTGCCCATGAAATACTGCTCTGCATGTCACAAGACGTATCCGGGCGACTACAACGTGTGCCCAGCGGATCAGACCGCTCTGCAAAACGCTCACGAACTCCAGTCCGGAATGATCATTCGCAATAAGTACCAGCTTTTGGACCGCATAGGCATTGGCGGAATGGGGGTTGTCTATCGCAGCCGACACCTCACCTTCAACGAGGTGTGCGCCATCAAAATCGTCAATGATGTCATTTCCGGCGATGAAAGATTCCTGCAGCGCTTTCAGGCAGAAGCGGTTATTACTCGAAAGCTCCGGCATCCGAATGCCGTCAGAGTCGACGACTTCGATTACACCGAAGATGGCCGCCCCTTCATTGTCATGGAATTGGTGGAGGGCAAGAACATCGGCGAGATTCTGCAGATCGAGGGGCCATTCCGGGTCTCGCGCGCAGTTCGTATTGCGACACAAGCAGCACGAGCGCTGGGGGCTGCCCACAAGATCGGCGTGGTACATCGCGATATCAAGCCCGCAAACATCATCCTCACTACCGACGAGGATGGCAAAGAAATCGCTAAAGTGCTCGACTTCGGTATAGCGAAATTGCGTGAGGTGGCTGGAAGCGACCAGCCGGGAATGACCATGACGGGCATGGTCGTGGGCACGCCACTTTACATGTCCCCGGAACAATTTATGGGGAAGAAGGCCGGGGGAGAGATTGACGGCCGAACGGACATTTATTCGTTGGGCGTGGTGCTCTACCAGATGGTGACGGCGCAACTGCCCTTCGATGGTGACACGCCATATTCACTGATGGTTCAGCATATGCAAGGCACGGTGCGCCCTCCGCACGAACTTGCGCCGGACCTGCACATTCCAGAGTCACTCTCACGAGTGGTTCTGAAAGCGATCGATAAATCGCGAGACCAACGATTTCAGACAGCCGAGGAATTTATTGCTGCGTTGGAGGAATCTGGACTGGATCGATCTGGATTGGATTACGGGCACAGCGCTGCCTTACAGAGTGGTCCCGCGCCGTCAGCCGAGACAATCAAGGCGCCTACTTCCCCGCAAGTCTTGACTCCGCAGGTCGCGCCAGGCACATCCGCTTCCCAATCCTCAAAGGCAAACCTGCGTCCTGCAACTTCGTCCGTAGACCCACCCCTGACTCCCAGAGCTGAGAGTAGCGCTGCATCGGAAAACAATATGGTGGCCGCATCGCCGGCAGATTCCTCCGTTGTGAACAGCGCAGCTCAGCACGTATTCATTCAGCCAAGAAAACTTCGGGTGAAGCAACTTCTAACGCTGGTGGCCCTGCTCATGACGGCCGTATTGGTGGCGGGGGTTGGATATCTGAAGTATCAGACGCTGCGCCGAATGAGAATTGAAAGCGCAGTCACCGAGATGTTGAAAACATCGCCAACTCTCGGCCGTACCGACCTCCGAGTACAAGTATCCGACACGCGTGAAGTGATTCTGGACGGTAAAGTTCAAAGCAAAGAAGACTCCATTGCGGCGGGAAATCTTGCTGGTTCAATTCAGGGTGTCACCGGCGTGATCAATCGAATTGAATACCCGCCTGTCATTCCAAATACTGACCCGGCCGGCACTGACGCAAAATCACCAGCGTCTCTGATCAGCGATGGGACGAAATTTCTGGACGATGGAAAATATGCGGAAGCCATCGCCTGCTTCTCGAAGGCGGCGGCACTAGATCCCAACAACAAACAGGCAACTGAATTACTGGACCATGCCAAGCAAGCGGCGAAGACGGAACAGGAATTGCTGAAGAATCGCCCGTTGAACTAGATCACCGCCATTGAGAAAGCCTCAATTCGCCAGTATTCTGGTTGCGTGAGTTGACTCACCACCTCGTGACGTGCCCAATTGCAGAGCACGTCTTCGCGCACCCGCTCCCGTCAGGACCCTTGAGCGAATGCCTCCTTCGCGACTTGCGCTTCCACTTGATCGGCGCTGGCCTGCTGATCCTGAAGAGCCTTCTCGGCGCTCGCATCCGGCGGTGGCGGCGGAACATCCGAAGCAACGGGAGTAGCGTCAGGAGCTTTCGGTAGACCACCTGTCCCCTGCTTCGAGGACAATTCCTTCATGCCCTTATCGAGTTGCTCCTGAAAGTGATTGTGCATTTCCTGGAGGTCCTCGACAGAAACTGCGACCTGTTTCCCAGGAGCACAATCCGACTTCTTGCTGGCGGATACACTCACCGTGACTTTCTTATCATCGTCGGGAGTATCGGTAATTCGCGTGATCACGTCGCCCGCCGTCAATTGGCATTCCTGTCCGTCGCCCTGAACGGCCAAATCGCTGGCCACGACGAATGTACGTCTGGCCGGATCAAGAGCAGGCGGCACTTCTTCGCTGGCTTGCGAAGCCTGCTGTCCACCTGAGCTAGCACCAGATTTCGCTTCAGTCTGTTCCGCGGCAAGTTGTGCTTTCACTTCTTCAGCAATAGCCGCTTTCACTTCAGGAGTCAAAGTTACAGCCCCGGAAGAGTTTCCTTGTGCATCGCCACCGCTGTTCCCTTGAGCTTGCGAGCCGGCATCATTCGATACTGCGTTATTGGCAGAGGCGTTCGCAGCGGCATTCGCCGATGCGTTCGCCTGATAGGCTGCTTGCAGACTAGCCGCCAGCAGATAGTCCGTTAGCCAAAATGCGGCCGACGGATAAGTTGGATAGGGCGCGAAATATCCGCCGTAATATCCATACCAGGGAGCCCCGCCCCAGCCCCAGCCGTAGTAGACCGGAGCCGGCCATGGATTGTACGCCCAGCCGTAATATGCGGGCCCGTAGTAATACGCAGGATGGTATCCGTAATAGTTGTAGCCTCCATACGAGTAGGAGCGATACACGGTCGTATAAGCCACGTGATTCACCACGACGGTCCGCGATACATACGCTCGACCGTTGCGCGAGACGTAAGGTCGCTGCACATAGCCTCTGCCCTTGCCCGTCGTCACGACACGAGCACCATTGTGCGTGCTCTCGATCCTGCGGCTTCCATTCAGGCCGTGATCAATATGCATGCCATTCCGGTTGATGGAGCGGATCTGCCCGTTAGGGCGGATCGTCGCCGAGCCGCCTCCCTTAAGCGACACTTGTCTTCCCGGAGCGGGCCGCATTGAGGGCCTCGTCACGTTACCGTTTCCACCCTTTCCCGTGTTGCCGCCGCCTGGTTTACCCGATGGCGCGCCTTTGCCAACGTTACCTGCAGGACCTCTCGTATTTCTGCCGATCGTTGAGTTTCCGGGCTTGCCAGTATTGGCGGTTCCGGTTTTGCCCATGCCGGGCCGTGCTCCTGGGGTCGTCCCAGCCCTCGAACCGGTGGTGGTGGAGGGGCGCGTATTGGAAGACCGTGACGGTGCACTGTTGTGGGGAGCGCTCTTTGGTGCGCTGGCATGTGGTGCGCTGGCATGGGGCGCGCTGGCGTGGGGCGCGCTTGGTTTGGGAGCGGGTGGCGCTTTCTTCTGATCTCCAGCCACGCAAAAGACAGATCCGGCCAGCAACATCAGAAGCACGAACCAATTCCGCAAACCTTTTTCATCTACGCTAAGCAAGTTCATCGCGGACTCCTTGCGATCTAATCCTCTAAAATTGTGACTGCACCAACAGAAACGTTTCATTCCAACCGCTCTCCCGGATAATTATCGAGATCATCTCGACATGCAACACGCTCTGAACGGTGATCAGGGAAATCTGGACACATTACGCCCGCGGCGGGGGGAAGCCGCAATTCTGATACTGTGCACCGATCAAGTCAAGAACAATTCCCTGGATTCAGTGAGTCTTCCAGGGCCAGCATTTTGGCCTCTTACCCGCGGTCACCTGAGCCTCACAGGGGTCGGCCCCCCCCGCACCGATTTCATCTGCTGACCCAAATTTCGAGTAGTTACCCCTGTCACGCTGGAAAAAGAACCGTACGGCAAAAACGTGAATGGAATGCCCGACTCAATTACCTGCACACCTGGCGTGTTCCCACTCACACCTGTACCTGGCAATGGTCGGTCGATAGCCGCAAAGAAAGGCCTCTATCGGTCGGCTCTGCTCGTTTTCGATGCGGTTACTCGGAGAATTGCGGGTTATAATCCACCCCAGGACGAGCTGATGCTCGCCCAAAGAGGCAGGGATTGCAAGCCGTTCGGCGGCTGATTTTGAAGGGAACTAATCATCGCGAATGAAATTCGGGGACAAGTACGAACTTCTTGAATCGCTCACAACCGGAGGAGTGGAGACCTTTGTTGCGAACGACAAAATAAGAGGCGAGCGAGTGCTGGTGCATATTCTGCATTGCGATCCGCAGAAACCTAACCAGCCCACCGTGCAATGGGTGCTCGAATCTTTTCGACGCGTGGCCCCAGAACCGGCTGCGCTCGTGCTGGAAACAGGCCGCTATAGTGGGACTCTCTATGCCTACCTCGTCTCCAAACTTCCGGACGAGGCCGCACTGAACCGGTGGGTGAATCTGTACGAAGCACTGGGCCAGGATACCGCCGAATTTCCACGGCCTTCCGGACCCCCAACTCCGGAGAGCGAGGCTCCAACCGGAGAAGTAACGTCGAAAGAGCCCGCACGCCCTCCCGGTCCGGTTACTCAACTTTTCCAGGAATTCGATTTGCAAGCGAAAGCGGATTCACGCTCTTCAGGAGCGCCCAAGCTGCCATCCAATCCAGCGGCGGAGTCACATGGACCTTTGCCAAACATCCGCACTCCGGGGGAGAAGTCTGAGGTTCGCGCGGCCCCACAGTGGGATCAAGAAACACCAAGGAACTCGGCTCCTCCGAGAACTCTGCCGAGTGGCAGCGGCCCTTCGGGTCCATTTCGTCCTGATCTCGGCGAAAGCAGCTTTCCTTCCCAGGCAAGTTCGCCCCCGCCCAATAATGGCCCGAAGCCAGGCGAGTTCACCAGCTTCTTTCAGGGACCGTTTCGCGGGGACCGACCGTTGGAAACTCCCGCTATCTCTTCGCCACAAGAGCGCCCGCGAAAAAATGTGGGCGACTTTACGGCGATCTTTGGCCCAATGAAACCTGAGGCCGAAGAACCATCGCCGGCACCAGGAATTGCAGGAAACGAACCAGCGGGCACGGGATTTACAGGATGGTTCAATCCCGACGCTTCCTCGCAAACCTCCAGCACGACTGCGCCGCCAACACCTCGGGGCTTGCCGCGAGCTGCCGAGTCTATGCCGCTCGCTCCCCCTCTTCCGAAGGAGCCAATCGTTCTGCCGCCACCGGTATCATCGGTAGCACCAGCGCCGCCGGCTTTCCCTACTCCTATTCCTCTCAGTCCGCTTTTGCCGAAGCCGCCGTCGCAGATGCCATCTGCTATGGCTTCCGACGGCGCTACCCGCGCCTTCGCTCGCCCCAACTTTGAAACTCCTGCCTCGCCTCCGCCAGCTCCAATCGGCCCGAGTGCGTACACGCAAGTGATTTCAGTGAAAGCCATGCGCCAGCCAGAGGACGTGGCGGGTGCACAAAAGAAGCCAGCGGCGACTCAATCTGCGTTTCCTGCGGCGCCCATGCCTCCGCTTCCTGCCATGACTCCGCCGGCTGCTCCCGCCATGCCGGCAATCTCCATTCCGCCGCGGCCGAAGCCGCCAAAAACAGCGGTTCCCGAGGCGACAGTCTCATACTGGCCGCTCATCCTGACTCTGACAGTGCTTTTCTTTATCGCCGTTCTGCTGGTGCTTTATTTTGTTTTGAAGCACTAACGTCCTGAAGGTATTGGGCAGAGCGCTCGGGAGATCGCAGTCTCGATCAACTTGACTGCGGCAGAAGGATGAGCAATTCGAGCGTGGGATTCGGAAGCTCCCCGGGAACGTAGGCTGCGAAATTGCGGGCGCGGTTGACAGCTTCCCAAGCCGGACCGGACTGGTTTAGAGCGAAATACTGATATTTCAATTTAACCGGAATTGCACTAGGCGGACTGGTCAAATGCCGCAACTGAACTCCGGGCAGCGCCTGCCTGACCAGGTGCTCAATATGGGTTGCGGAACAGACCTTCACCAACTGCGGCACTTTTTGAATGACGGTCTCTTCACTGGTCTCGGCGCTCACCGCCAGGTACATCCGCGTATTTACCAGATATTTGTCATGATCGATTGCCGTGGAGTAAATCGATTCCTGCGTCAGCTTCAAAGGCAACGACACCAAGTTGGTGGGCACGACAGTTTCAAGCAAGGATCGCAGCTTCTCATCGAGTTCCGAAAAAACCGGTCCGAGGGAGTCATGCACATAGAGCGGCAGATCGCGCGGCCGCAACTTCTGAGAAAAAGTTGTGAGCGCTCCGCCCAGCGCAATCATCGCGGCATACAGTTCTTCGGGATGTCCCATCTTGCTTTCGTATAAATGGGAAAAGCTGGGAAAGCTTGAGTTCACGGTATAGAGCAACCAGAAGTTGGCAATATCGGAAGCCGTGAAATCCGCCAGACTCTGATTCTTTTGTCGCCGTCCGGCAGAAAGCTGCGTGCTCCGTGCGGAAAGCAGTTCCACCATGCCGCGCAGCAGCCCCACCAGATACTCGCTCGCCCCGATCTCAATGAGAGGTGGAATGAACCGGGGATTCAGCTGGAACGTGCCTGCCGGAGTCCGTTCGACATTCGCGATCCGCAGCACAGAAGAACCTTCACGGTTTTCCGAGTCCGCCAGCAGCCGCATATTCTTGCGCGCAACCTGGATCGGCTTCTCGCTCGCGCCAGTATTCTCGTCGCGAAAGGCGGTCACTTCCGCGAGGTAGCGCGTGCCGCCCTCTTTCCCGGTGGATACATTCAGACCCCGTTGGCGGTAGTCGGGAATGGCCAAATATATGTCCAGATCCTTGGCGCCTGGCTCGAAAAATTCTTCTAAAGACTTCGACGGAGGAGGAGGATCTGCCTCGGGAATCTCGAATAGAAGTCCGTCGGGGAAAATGCCGGTCGCGCGCGTGACCGCAAACTGCCCCTCCGCCAACAGTTCCGCATTGATGGCCAGCTCGCGGAATCCCCATGGACAAAACTTGAGCGCCTGCAGTCGGAAATTGAGCGCGTCCTCAATGAAACGATCCTGCACCTGCAAATGCTGCGGTGTTAGAAACGTGCCCTTGGTCCAGAGAACTGGTTTTAGCTGCTTCATGAAATTCGAGGCGCGCGACGCTCAGATCGTAGAAAAGAGCATATCAGGCCAAGCTCAGCGCGGCTGCCCACAATAACAATTCTTAAGCCCGGAAGCAAAGGGCAATCAGAACTTAGGGGACCTGACTGGCAATAGCGGCGAGGGAAAGAAACAAAGTTAGTATTTCAGTTTTCGTTGTCGAACAACATGTGCAGAGGATTCTGAATCAAGATCGCGAGTGGGAGGAATTCCTACAAACTTACGCTTAAGGCAGGTCGATTGACTCACTGACTAAAACCCGACGACATTTACTTCGTCGTGCCGCTGTCCGTTTTCCAGAGGCCGTCCATAAACCGTAGCCACTCGTAGGTTCTGGCACGCAAAATCTTGGTTGCGTTCCGGGAAAAGATGGCAAGACCAAAATCACCGCGCGCACGACGCAGCACCAACTGAATCTCTTCTCGTGCCCCTTCAGAAACCGAAGCGTCGTTCTCTAGAGTCTCTAATAGCTCGAACATGTCCGGAGCCGCGGCAATCAGGCTGGCATTGCCATTGGAATCCGCGTCTGTGTCCACTGACGCGACCGGCTGCCCGCAGCGATCAATGACCCGCGACCACTTCTTCGGATCAATCCGCCACATGCCCGAAGTCAATTTTGCCTTAGCCATGGCCATCCTCCAGAAGGACCCCCTTCTGTATATCTATCTATCAATAGTGTAAGATGCCGGGGCTAACAGCAAGGTTACTAAGGTCCTTACCGGGTTAACGGGAGGGGTTCCCGGTAAAACGGAGCATAAATGCTCCCAGAACTAGGGATTTAGGCCTCATTTGGGATGTTTTCTTGTGTTTTTCCGAAAGCTGTCGATTCCCTACTTCGGCTTGCATTCCGTTCGCGCTTTGCTAAAATTCCGAGCAGCCAACCGGCTGAGGAGTACAGCATATGCCGATGCAAGTTTGCATGGGCGCGTCCATGATGTGCACGATGGGGATGGCGCCAAGTTCGTTGGTGGTTCTACCCA
>QIAK01000306.1:0-2032 GCA_003225515.1 Acidobacteriota bacterium
TGCCTGGGTCGAGCGCATCGGAGACGAATGCCGCGCTAACGACATCCCCTACTTCCTCGAATTCGTCGGCTATGAAGAGGGTGCGGACGAGAAGGGCCTGGAGTATGCAAAGAAGAAACCGCGTATCGTCACTGAAAGTATGCGCGAGTTCAGCAAAGATCGCTATGGCGTGGACGTGCTCAAGGTCGAAGTGCCGGTGAACATGAAGTTCGTCGAGGGCACCAAGTCTTACGGCGGGCAGAAGGCTTACACCAAGCAGGAAGCGATCGACCTGTTTCACAAGGCTGCCGCTGCTGCGACCAAGCCGTTCATCTATTTGTCCGCCGGCGTCAGTAATGCCGAATTCAGCGAGACTCTGGAACTCGCCGGAGAATCCGGAGTGAAGTTCAATGGCGTCCTCTGCGGCCGCGCGACCTGGAAAGAAGGTATTCCGATCTACGCCAAGCAAGGTGCAGGCGCATTCCGCAAGTGGCTAGAAACCGAAGGCGTGAAGAACATTGGCAACGTCAACGACAAGCTGAAAGCCGCAACCAGCTGGCACTCTATCTACGGAGCGGAACTGGTCCACGCATAAAAGGCTCGCGTGGGGCGGACGCCTTCGTACGCCCCATGCAGCGCAAGCGATAGTGTTCATACCTCGCCTGCTTCCTGCTTCACACCTGAGCCGCGCCTCCATCGACGAACAACTCCACGCCCGCGATGAAGCTCGCGTCATCTGAACCGAGAAACACGGCCGCCTTCCCAATCTCGTCCGGTTTGCCCATACGACCCAACGGCACGATTGAAGTAAACTGCGCCCGAATCGCCTTTTGCTCGAGCCCGAAATTCTGACGGGGCCGCCACATGCCGTTTGACGCGGCTTCCAAGGATCTTTCCCGCGAGCGCCATTGTTGTACTCTATTTTCGGACCGTCACCCTCAATATCGGAAAACCGACCTCATGCCCACACTGATCCCGCAACCCACCAGAATTCAATCCGCCGGCAACAAACCCAAACTGATCGACGAATACATTGGACGCGTAAACAGCAAGACCTCCATCACCAGCGTCGCTCACATGCGCAGCCCCGAAGGATGGCTCGAACCCGGCCAGACTCCCGAGTTCGACGAGTTTACGATCGTGCTGAGAGGGATGCTGCGGGTTGAGCATAAGGGCGGTTCCGTGGAAGTCGCCGCCGGTCAAGCCGTGATCGCGCACGCCGGCGAGTGGGTGCGGTACTCGACACCGCAAGAAGGCGGCGCGGAGTACATCGCGGTATGCCTGCCGGCGTTTTCGATGGAGACCGTGCATCGGGAGGAATAAGACGCGATCATTTGTGATAACGAGCCGAAGTGCGCGCGGCGGACAGCCGAGAGCCTGCGAGCCTGAAGAGTCGGCTGTCCCCCGCATGATTTTTTGGTTTAGCTAAAGCCAAAGGCCAAGACCTAAGAACTCCCTCACTCCCACTCAATCGTCCCCGGCGGCTTGACGCGATTGACGCCTTTCACTTCGTTCACGATTCGCGTGGAGATCGTTTTCAGCACATCGTGCGGGAGAGCTACCCAGTCAGCGGTCATGCCATCTTCCGAGCTTACGGCGCGCACCGCGCAGGTGTATGCATAGGTGCGCATATCGCCCATTACTCCGACCGACATCACGGGCAGGAGCACCGCAAACGATTGCCAGACTTTCGTGTAAAGGCCGGCTTCTTTGATTTCGTTGACCACGATGTCGTCGCACTCGCGCAGCAGCGCCAGGCGCTCTGGAGTGACTTCGCCCAGCACGCGGACGGCAAGTCCCGGTCCGGGGAACGGCTGGCGTTGCAGTATCTCCTCAGGCATGCCAAGGTCACGGCCGATTTTGCGGACTTCGTCCTTGAACAAATCTTTTAGCGGCTCGATGAGTTTCAGCTTGATCTTCTCGGGCAGCCCGCCCACATTGTGATGCGACTTGATGACCTGCGACGGCCCGCGCACTGAGCGCGACTCGATCACGTCAGGATAGAGCGTGCCCTGCACCAGCCACTTCACCTTGCCTTCGGTCTTCTCAATTC
>QIAK01000306.1:2141-7197 GCA_003225515.1 Acidobacteriota bacterium
AGGCCGAGTTTATCGCGTAACGTCTTCTGCACTTTCTCGAATTCGTTCTTGCGCAGCACGCCGTTGTTCACGAAGATGCAGGTCAGCCGCGATTTGCCTTTTGCATCGCGCAGAGCACGATCGACCAGCACGGCCGCGACCGATGAATCCACGCCGCCGGAGAGCGCCAAAATCGCTCGTCCGCTCCCCACTTGTTGTTTCACCTGTTCGATCGTGGATTCGATAAAACGCTGCGGCGTCCACGTAGGCTTCGCCCCGCAGATCTGGAAGATGAAGTTCTTCAGAATCTGTGTGCCTTGCGGCGTGTGATGCACTTCAGGATGGAACTGCACCGCATACCATTTTTTCGCGGGGTTCTGAATTCCCGCCACCGCATAGTGCGTCTTGGCCATCAGCTCAAAGCCGGGAGGCAGCTCGAGCGCCTCGTCTCCGTGCGACATCCACACCGCAAGCTTCTTGGCGAGACCTTGAAACAGAATTGATTCGGAAACGATATCGATTTCCGCATGGCCATACTCGCGCTTGTCGGCCGGGCGCACCTTGCCACCCAACGTGTGCACCATGAATTGCAACCCATAACAGATGCCGAGCACGGGCACGCCCAGTTCGAACACGCGCGCATCGGCGGGGGGAGCATCTTTGTCGTACACCGACCAGGGCGCCCCCGACAGAATGATTCCAGCAGGCGCATAGCTCTTCACCTCATCAAGCTTGGCCGTACAAGGCAACACGACGGAAAAAACATTCTGTTCGCGGATGCGACGCGCGATCAGTTGGGTATACTGCGCGCCAAAATCGAGAATGACGATGGACTGACCGAGAGCCGATTGGCCGAGAGCTTGCTTGTGTGGGGATTGGGTTTCCACAAATGAGTTTCTCAAATTCAGGAGCCGGGTGTAAAGGAAAGCGATTCGTCGGGGGTGGGTCAGTTTGGATTCTGACCGACATTGTCAATTCTTTTCGGTTGCGTCATCCCGAGCGGAGCCGTTCTTCAGGCGAAGAGAGGGATCTCGCGCGGAGCGACACGGTGATGCGCGCGAGATCCCGCCGCCGGCTGGTGAAAACGCGGGCGTTCGGGATAACTCATGCAAGAAAGAAATTCAACCTGACCCACTGCCGCTTCGTCTCGCAGAGACGTTGCTAACTACGTCTCTACAGGAAGCATGGGCACATCGCTGAGTATGGGTTCGTCACGATCAATAGTGGTCTGCAACGGCGGGCCGGCAGCGGGAACCGTAGGTTGCGGATAGGGCGGCAGTGGTGAGAGCAATGCCTCCGGCATCTCAGCAATACAAACGTATCCCGCCAGACGCGCCATATACAGCCAGTCAGCCAGCGCGAAATAGATCAGCGCTGCGCAAACGATCGCTGCCAGGATTAGCCTCCATGGAACAATTCCCGCAAAGCCCAGCGGCATGGAAGCGACCGTGATCGCCGCCACGAAAGCGACCAGGTGAGCCAGTCCAGTCCAAATACTGACGGCGAAAACACGCCCTGTGCGCTCCCGACAAAGCGCTACCGCCGCAGTGAGCGCGCCGAAAACACCTTCGCCATCGCGAACGGCAAACATCCCGGCCAGCGACAGAAACCAGTTCAGCGCCAACCATGACAGGGCAACCAGCGCAGCCAGAGGGAGAAATAGAAGGAATGCAAGTCCGGGTTGAGGATTGGCAGCGGGTGAAGCAAATCCCGCCAGGATCGACGCCCCGGCGAAACCGAAAACGCCAGCCACTGCCAAAGCGGCGCGCAGAAAGTTGAGCCGAAGCAATGCCGGCAGCGCATTGTTCTCCCAACTCGACTCATTATCCTCACGAGTCGCAGAGATATCACTTGCAACATCTCGTTCGCCACTCTTCAAAACGCGAGGATCTCTCCGAAAATAATCAAGCAGGCCTCGCACGGTAGCGATCCGGCCCACGGACCCAGCAATAATCCAGAGCACGCCCAGCATCATTGCCGCAAACAACGAGGCAAAAGCGGCGCGGTGTAAACTTCCGCGCAGAATGTGAGCGATGGCCTCTCCGACAAGATAAGGATGACGCGTGCGCAGAAACAGAAGTTCGCCGTTGGTGACGGGCAGCGTGTCGAGATATTCGAATACCTCAACCACGAACAATGCCGCACCGGTTGCGCCGCCGACCCACCGCCACATGATTTCTGCCAGCGTCAGGGAGGGCCGCCGAAATGCCGTCCGGAAACCTTCCACCGTAGGTGAGATGGCCATGTAACTTCAGGATAACCTATCAGTGTAATCCTGAGCGCAGCCTTGGCTGCGCGAAGTGGAGACGATGCGGTGCTGGGATTCCTACCCACCTTCGCAACGCCCTTGACCGTGAAGGAATTCTCCGCGTTAGAATGAAAATCAGAAGGCTCTATCGTGCGAATGCCTCGCGCCAACTGATGTTGACGCAAGCTGAGAGGGGTCCTTCGACTGCATGACCGCTTCGCATTCGCGAAGCAGCCACTTCGCCCAGGATGACAAGGGGGAAAGTTATTTCACCACGATATTCAACAGCTTGCCCGGAACGTAGATCTTCTTCACGATCTGCTTCCCGGCTATGGCAGCCCGCGTTTTTTCGTCGGCGAGAGCGCGCGCCACTACTGTTTCTTCCGTAGCATCAGCGGACACAACGATGCGGCTGCGCAGCTTGCCATTGACCTGCACCGGAATCTCAAGCTCTTCTTCTTTCGCGAGTTCAGCGTCATACTTCGGCCACGCAGCTTTGAGCAGGTTGCCCTTTTCGCCCAGCATCTCCCACAGTTCGTGCGCGAGATATGGCGCAAAGGGCGCGAGCAGCAATACAAGATCGCGCTGCACTTCAGCGAGAAACGAAGCAGGAATCAACTTCTGCGCGATCGCCTCCTCGGCCCCATACAACGTATTCACCAACTCCATGATGGCCGACACGCAGGTATTGAAGTGCCAGCGTCCCTGGAAGTCGTCGCTCACTCGCTTGATGGTCTGGTGCAGCTTGCGTTGAATCGAGCGCGCCTGGGGCGGCAACTCCGTTGGCGGCGCAGCAGAGTTTGCCGTCGACGCATTGCGCACGATGAACCGATACACGCGGCCAAGGAACCGCTGAATGCCCTCCACCCCGGAATCCTGCCAGTCGAGGTCGCGATCCGGCGGCGCAGCGAACAAACTGTTCAGGCGCGCCGCATCGGCGCCATAGCGCGCGACCATTTCGTCCGGCGAGACCACGTTGCCCAGGCTTTTCGACATCTTGGCGCCATCTTTGATCACCATGCCTTGCGTGAACAACCGCTCAACCGGCTCATCGTTGGTAATCATGCCGAGATCGCGCATGAACTTCGTCCAGAAGCGCGAGTAGATCAGATGCAAAATGGCATGCTCGACTCCGCCAATGTACTGATCGATCGGAAACCAGTACTGGGCAGTCTTCCCGTCGAAAGGCGCGCGATCATTGTGCGCGTCCGTGTAACGATAGAAATACCAGGACGAGTCGACAAACGTGTCCATGGTATCGGTCTCGCGCCTCGCGGGTCCGCCGCACTTAGGGCAAGTCGCGTTGACGAACTCCGGCACTCTCCCCAGCGGAGAGCCGCCGGTGAGCGTAATGTCCACATTTTCGGGCAAAATTACCGGCAGATCTTTTTCCGGTACCGCGACGATCCCGTCCTTCTCGCAATACAACATCGGAATCGGAGTTCCCCAGTAGCGTTGCCGCGAAATGCCCCAATCCTTGAGGCGGTACGTCACGGTCGCTTTGCCGAATTTATTCTCTTCGGCGTAAGCAGACATCGCCTTGATCGCATCCGCGCACTCCGATCCGGTGTAGCGCCCGGAGTTGATCAGCATGCCATCATGTCCGACGTACGGAAGAAGCGGCTCCGCTACGGTCTCTTCGAGATCGGTTGAGATCGGCAAAATAACCAGCCGGATCTCAAGGTTGTACTTTTTAGCGAATTCGTAATCGCGCTCGTCATGCGCAGGCACGCTCATGATGGCGCCCGTACCATAGTCCATCAAAATATAGTTCGCGACCCAAACCGGAATGCTCTCGCTGTTAAACGGATTCGTGGCATAACGCCCAGTGAATACGCCGTGTTTTTCAATCTCCCCGATGTCGCCGGTTTCTCTCGCCTTGCGCTGCTCGGAAATCAATTGATCGACTTTGGCGCGTAAATCAGGGTCCGCCGTCGCAAGATCCTTGACGATGGGATGCTCGGGAGCAAGTTGCACAGAAGTCGCGCCGAAAATCGTATCCACGCGCGTGGTGAAGACCTTGATGGTTGAACCGCCCGGGCCATATCCCTTGTGGTTCTCGCCATAATCCAGTTTGAAGTCGACCAGCGTGCCTTCACTCCGGCCAATCCAGTTGCGCTGCATGGTCCGGACTTTCTCCGGCCAGCCATCGAGCTCATCGAGATCGCGCAGCAACTCGTCGGCGTACTTCGTGGTGCGCACGAACCACTGTTCGAGTTCGCGCTGTTCCACCACCGTGTCTTCATGCCGCCAGCAACATCCATTCACGACCTGCTCATTGGCCAGCACGGTCGCACAGCTCGGACACCAATTGACCTTGCTCTTCTTGCGATAAGCAAGGCCTTGCTCGAAGAGCTTCAGGAAGAACCACTGGTTCCAGCGGTAGTAATCCGGCAAACACGTAGTCACCTCGCGCATCCAGTCGTAGGCGAAGCCGAGGCGCTTCATCTGCGCCTTCATATTAGCGATGTTGTTCAGCGTCCACTGCCGCGGCGGCGTATTGTTTTGAATCGCCGCATTTTCCGCCGGCAAGCCGAACGAGTCCCATCCCATGGGATGGAGAACGTTGTAGCCGTTCATCCACATGTAGCGGGCGAGCGCGTCGCCGATTGCGTAATTGCGCACGTGTCCCATATGCAGCGCGCCCGAGGGATAGGGCAGCATTTCGAGCACGTAATATTTTTTCTTGGTTGAATCAGGCTCGGCAGCGTAAAGAGACGCGTCCTGCTGCCAGCGCTCGTACCACTTCATTTCAACGCGCTGGGGATCATAGCGCTCGTCATTGGGACGAGTCGAAAGTGTCCCGGATTCAGAGCCGCGAGTCACAGC
>QIAK01000307.1 GCA_003225515.1 Acidobacteriota bacterium
AGACTTTCTCAAGTCCGGCCAGCAGCATGAGACTGCATGCCTGATCGCCGATATCCGCATGCCAGGGATGTCCGGGCTCGAACTGCAGGCCCAATTGAACGCCGAACACTGCAGAATTCCGACCATCTTCATCACCGCGCACGGCGACACAAAAATGCGAATGCAGGCGCTAAGAGCAGGCGCGGTGGAGTTTCTGGCCAAACCCTTTGACGATGAAGTCCTGCTCGAAAGCGTACGAGCGGCTCTGGAGAGTTGAGCCGAAAACGATTGGGTCCGCGCGCCAGGAGGTTCTCTGTGGGAGCTTTCCAAAGATTCGGTAATGCTGAGCAAGCGTCCAACGAGCGCAAATTCGAGCAGGTAATCGGCAACAGCCCTGCCCTCGAATCGGTGCTCCAACAGGTCGAGCGGGTAGCGCCGACGGATTCCACGGTTCTTATCCAGGGAGAAACGGGCACTGGCAAGGAGTTGATTGCGCACGCAATCCATAACCTCAGCTCGCGATGCGGACGACCCTTCGTAAGGTTGAATTGCGCGGCCATTCCCCTGGATTTGTTAGAGAGCGAACTCTTTGGTCACGAGAAGGGCGCTTTCACCGGCGCCATCGCCCAGAAAGTTGGTCGCTTCGAACTGGCCGACAAGGGCACGCTTTTCCTGGACGAAGTCGGCGATATTCCGCCCGCATTGCAGCCCAAGTTGCTGCGCGTGCTGCAGGAACAAGAGTTCGAGCGCCTCGGCGGCACTCGCACTCATCAGGTAGACGTTCGGCTGGTAGCTGCAACAAATCGTAATCTGATGGAGATGGCGAACCGAGGCGACTTCCGCAGCGACCTTTACTACCGACTTAACGTATTCCCGGTCACCCTGCCACCTTTGCGCGAACGTAGCGAAGACATTCCCGCCTTGGTTGCTCACTTTGTGGAGATTTACGGCCGCCGGATGAGTCGCGAGATCGAGCACATTCCTCCGACAACAATGTCTGCGCTGACCTCGTACCACTGGCCGGGCAATATACGCGAACTGCAAAATCTGATCGAACGCGCCGTGATCTTGTCCAACGATGGCGTGCTTCCGAATCCTCTATCGGCGGGGGTAGCTTTGGCTCCTTCCACCCCCTCGTCAGCAACCACTCTGAAGGACTCGGAACGGATTCTGATTCTGCACACTCTTGAATCGGTTGGCTGGATAATCGGCGGTGCTAAAGGAGCGGCTACCAAACTCGGTTTGAAGCGAACCACACTCATTCATAAGATGCAGAAGTTGGGTATTTTCCGACCCGATTACCAACGCTCCCCCGCCCTGAGGACAGGTGCTCGTGAGTCGGACTCGCGAGCGCAGTGACAATGGCTCGCCTTCAGAGTTGCGGCGATGCATCTTTGGAGCACGAATTGTGCCCCGAAATACAAGTCAGACAATACGCGCCGATGAGCATTGATATGCGAAAAACCGAGTTTGACGTTGTGGGAGACATACCTTGGGGCACACACTTTTGTCTGTTCTACGAAACCAAGGCGGATCTGCTCGAGATAGCCGTCTCCTACTGCAGAGCCGGGCTGGTGGCCCAAGAGTTCTGCTTGTGGGTCGTTGCCGACCCTCTAACGGTGGAAGAAGCTATACGCGCATTGAAACAAGCCGTACCTGACTGCGACCGCTATTTCGCTGACGAGAGTATAGAGATTGTGCGGTCACAGGA
>QIAK01000308.1 GCA_003225515.1 Acidobacteriota bacterium
GGTCACCGGTGATACTGCATGGCTTGAAAAGAAGAACTGGAGAGACTTCTATGACTACGAAGAATTACTGAACCATGCGGTCACGAACCAGCGAATCGCTGTGCTATGCACCTATCCGCTCGCCTCATGCGGAGCTACACAAATCCTGGATGTAGTGCGAAACCATCAGTTTGCCGTGACGCAAAGGCGCGGGAATTGGGATGTGATCGAAACCGCAGGCCATAAGCAAGCGAAGGCCGAGATCAAGCGCCTGAATGAGGAACTGGAGCAGCGCGTCGTAGAACGGACCAGCGAATTAACAGCCGTCAACACCGAATTGGCAAAAGAGGTCCTCCAACGTCAGAGCGCCGAAAAGGCCCAGCTGCGGACTGAGTCCTATCTAGCGGAAGCACAGAGAGCGAGTCGAACCGGTAGCTTCGGATGGAGCGTTTTGAGTGGGGACATCATTTGGTCCGACGAAACGTTTCGAATTCTCGAACTCGACCCAGGCAAAAAGCCTACCGTGGAGTTCATATTGCAGCGAACGCATCCGGAGGACAGAGACTTCGTCCAAAGAATGCTTGATAAGGTAGAGCGGGATGGGAAACCTGTTGATGTTGAACATCGACTGCTGATGTCCGATGGCTCAGTCAAGCACGTTCGAGTTGTCGGTCATCCCTGGACCAATCATGAATCGGGTGACTTCGAATTCGTAGGAGCCGTTACCGATATCACGGATCAAAAGCGAGTAGAAGAGGCGCTCAGGCGGAGCGAAGGTTATTTGGCTCAAGCGCAGAGCCTGACCCAGAGTGGGAGTTGGGCTTGGAATGTCCACACCGACGCTCGCTTCTGGTCGCAAGAGACCTTTCGTATCTTCGGCTATGACCCCGGCGAGATGACCCCTAGTTGGTCTGACATCTTCGAACGAACTCACCCTGAAGATCGAGAAGCAATCGAGCAACAAGCGAAGTTAGAGACCTTACGGAAGGAGGATTCTGAGTTCGATTGGAGAATTATTCTTCCGAGTGGACGCATAAAGCACCTTCATTCGATCTCTCACCCCGTGATGGACGAGTCGGGCCAGATCATCGAGATTGTCGGCACCTTGATGGATGTAACAGAGCGCAAGCGGGCGGAGGCCCTGCGGGACGGAGAGAGCCGTATTTTGGAGATGATAGCGAGAGACGCTCCTTTGGAGGAAATCCTTGAGAGGCTGGTGCGAGTTGTGGAAGCCCAATTCGCCGGCATGTTTTGTTCTGTCCTTCTCCTCGACAACGACGAACAACATGTGCGGCACGGCGCCGCTCCGAGCCTGCCCAAGTCTTTCGTTGCTGCCATCGACGGGCTTACGATCGGGCCGCAGGAGGGATCTTGCGGCACGGCCATGTACCGCAAAGATACTGTTGTCGTCACCGACATTCTGCAGGATCCGCTTTGGCATCAATATCGAAACTTGGCTGAGTCCCACGGCTTGCGCTCCTGTTGGTCTACGCCCATTCTTGCGCATTCAGGCAAGGTGCTCGGTTCGTTTGCTATGTACAACTCCGAACCGCGCAGTCCCGGCCCGGCGGAGGCGCGAGCCCTTGAGATGGCAACACACCTCGCCGGCATTGCCATTGAACGTAAGTTGACACATGAACGCCTACAGCGAAGTGAAGCCTACCTGGCCGAGGCGCAAAGGCTGAGCCACACCGGCAGTTGGGCTTTCAATGCTAGGGGTCCGGTGTACTGGTCGGAGGAAAATTTTCGGATTTGGGGTCTCGATCCGCAGCAGGGTCTTCCTGATCGCAAAATCGTGTTGCAAAGGATCCATCCCGAGGACCGAGATAAAGTGCTCGAACACGTCCTCAAAGCGGTGCGTGACAAAGAGGATTACGCGGCCGAGTTCAGAATCGTGCTGCCGGAGGGAACGATCAAATACATCCAGGGGTTAGGCCATCCCGTCTTCAGTTCAACCGGAGACCTTCTTGAAGTTGTCGGCACGCAGGTCGACGTGACGGAGCGCAAACGAGCAGAACATGAGCGAGAGCGACTGCGGCAGTTGCAAACCGATCTTGCGCACATAAACAGGGTCACCACAATGGGCGAACTGACTGCCTCCCTGGCGCACGAAATCAAACAGCCGATGACTGCTGCCCTGACCGATGCCCGGACCTGCTTGCGCTGGCTTAGGCGCGATGAACCCGACCTGTCCGAGGCGCGCGAGGCCGCATCAAGGCTTGTGACAGATGTAAGCCGTGCGGCAGAAATCATTAGCCGGATCAGCTTGCTATTCAAGAAGGTCGCATCGCAACGGGAACTGGTGGATGTAAATGAGCTCATTCGGGAAATGATCGTTCTGCTGCGCAACGAGGCCGCCCGGTACTCCATTTCGATTCGCTCCGACCTCGCCGACGATCTTCCCAAGGTCATCGCCGACCGTGTCCAATTGCAGCAAGTATTCATGAACCTGATGCTCAACGGCATCGAGGCCATGAAGGACATCGCGACTGGTAGTGAACTTAACGTCAGCTCTCAGCAGGACGAGGCCACTCAAGTTCTGATTTCGGTAGCTGATGCGGGCGTAGGACTGCCGCCGGAGATTGCGGAAAACATCTTTGATGCCTTCTACACCACCAAGCCCCAGGGCACCGGCATGGGATTGTCCATCAGTCGGTCCATCGTTGAATCGCATGGCGGCCGTTTATGGGCGACCCCCAATTCCGGCCATGGTGCAATCTTCCTGTTCACCTTGCCCAGCGAGGTCGTCGCGCATCAAGCGGTGGTCGCCTGACTTGATAACTTTCACAACATCATCCCATTTTACGCGGCAATAGTGTTCCGGCATTGCGGCAGGATCCT
>QIAK01000370.1:0-5348 GCA_003225515.1 Acidobacteriota bacterium
TACCTCGCATTCTTGTGCCGCTCGGTGCACTCGTGCTGTTTTGGCCTTGGATCTCTGCTTTTGCGTTGATCATCCTTCGCCCATTGATTGCACCCGCGATTTTCGATTCCACTCCGGTCTTCGCCCTCCCGATCCGCACGGCGGCATCGCTGCCCTTCGCGGTGCTGGCGCTGCTCGCGTGGTTGGTGCGAGTCAATCCCGCGCGGCATCAAGAAGCCGCCTAAGCGATTTTTTGTTTTTGACTGGCATGTATAGCAGGGCCGAACTCGCCAACTCTGAATAAACGGCGCGAGCGGCGGGCCTTCCGCGCAGTACTCGCAGATGCCTCTTCGCCGTATCCACATCTCCACGGACGATCGGACCACTGAAAGCGCCCGCCACCCCGAAGCGCACATAATTTGCCAGCGTCTGCTGCAGGATCGGAATCATTCTTTCTTTAGCCTCTTTTCGACTTACTCCCGCCAGCGCAGCAACCTGCTCGGTAGTAGCCAGCAGTGCGGTAAACAACGGCGAAGCGAATGTTCCCCAGGCGTGATATGCGGCCTTATCTTTTTTGCGAATGGAATAAGCGCGGCCGCGAACGTCGCGCACCACTCGACGCGCCACCCGTACCGCGACCACATCGCCCTCGATGGCAAATGAAACTCCCGCCAGCGAAGGTCGCGAGCCTCGCACAAAAGTCATCATAGGATGCACCGACGCCACCGCTGCTCCCCGTCTCCGCAAATCCGATAATTCGTCGCTGCCGAGCGCCCCGCTGGAATGCAGCGCGAGCTTTCCCTTCCAATCGAACGGCTCTGCGTTCCCCCGCCTTCTCGCGGATTTCGCCGGAGGACTCGGATCGCGACCCAACGCCGCGGCTGCCCGGCCGATCTCACCATCAGGCACGCAGAACCAGACCAGTTCGGCGTTTAGGCCCGCCAGATCACCCACAGCCCGTCCGCCAACCTGCTTGGCCAGCTTAGTCCCCTTCATCCGCGACGTATCCCGCGAACGCACAATGATCGCCTCAATCACATATCCGGCGTCCTTCAGTGACCAGGCCAGCGCACTCCCGAAATTTCCCGCTCCCACAATCGCAACCCGCGGCTTCCCCTTCATGCCTGGCAGCATAGCAGACTAGCTTCCAACTCCTGCGACTCGGCTTCCTGACGCCTCACGTTGGGAACTCGGAAGCCGCTATATTGTTCGCATGGCAAAATTTTCCCGCAAACCTTCCGCCGGCAAACCCACCAAAGCCCGAGTCCTCTCCTCGAAAACCGTCTATCGCGGACCGGTCTTCTGGGTGACGACCGATCAGGTTCAGGAACCAGGCGGCATCCAGGTTCGCCGCGACGTCATTCGCCACTCGGGCTCGGTCGTGGTACTCGCGGTGGACGATTCCGGTGCGACCCCTCGCGTCCTTCTCGAACGACAGTACCGCCATGCCGCTTCGGATTATTTGTGGGAGTTGCCGGCGGGACGCATCGATCCCGGCGAGAAGGAACTCACCGCCGCCAAGCGCGAACTGCTCGAGGAAACCGGATACGCCGCCAGGCATTGGCGGCGCATTCTAAAGTTCTACGCGAGCCCCGGGTTCGTTGCTGAAACCATGGCCGTCTTCATGGCAACGGGCCTGCGCGCCGGAGTGGCGCAACCCGAGGAGGACGAGATCATCCACAAACGCATGGTTCCTCTTCCCACGGCGGTGAACATGGTGCTCCGCGGAACCATTCAGGATGCCAAGACGATTTCTTCTGTCTTATGGCTCGATAATGTTTGCCGCGCGAAAGGTATAAAAAAAGCGCAAAAAAACTCAGATAGCTAACCCCATGAGAGTTTTGGACTTGCGTGCGGTGTCGTACTTTTTTTTGTACGATGGGAATTGACAGCCTACCTCTTTCGGACCAGAATGCATCCTATTGCGGACTTTTGAATGGCAGGCACGCCCATTGGCCCCCAGTAGGACGTGCGGAAAGAAGGCTTTACGTGGAACGTCTGAAAGGGACCGTAAAGTGGTTCAACAACGCTAAGGGATACGGCTTCATTGGGCGCTCGGATGGGCCCGACGTATTCGTTCACTACAGCGCAATCACGTCCGAAGGATACAAGAGTTTGCAGGAGGGCGACCCGGTGGAGTTCGAAATCACCGAGGGTCAAAAGGGTCCCCAAGCGGCGAACGTGATCAAGGCTGCGTAAGCGCTACTCCGGTTAGGCGTCGACGCGACGCGATGTACTTCGGCGCGCATCCGGGAGTCTGATCTCGGCATGAACCGAGAAACCGCGCTCAATGTGTTCCTCGGCCTTGTCCTCATCTTGGTCTTTGCTGTCCTTGTTGCCGCTGGCTTGGCGGCGATAGCATTGCCATTCTATGCAGCCGATCTGGCGGTGAAGCAGTTTTCCCCAGAGTTTCCCATTCATTAGACCTCGAGTTCTACGGCCTTTTGGGTCTAGCGTGGCTTATCTCAGGAATCGTGGACTTACGAAAGCGACTCTGGCGCAGTGCATTCCTATCCTTGGCAATGATGCTGTCGTCTCCGTCTGGTTGGCCGATCCGCATTCACCAGCCGGGCGGGACACCTTTTGGTCCATCTAGATTGTCGCCATGTTGCTGGGTGCCCGTCAGAAATCTCCTATTACTCGGTCAGAGTTCTTCCTTGGCGCGGCGATTGTCAGCTGCATTCTGGCGTTGAATACCGGTCTCCTCGGTTTCGGTGTGTTCGCTCAAGCGGCTTGGAGTTGCACCGTGCTCGCAGCATTCGCATGGTTTGTCATCCCCCTGCGACGTATTCAATCCGCGAACCGGAGCGAGCATCCCGCCACGCCAAGCGCTGCCTGAAAATTACCGCACTCCTGGCTCTCTGTTCCCAACTCGTTTAACCTTGTTCAAACCCACGGACAACAAGGCTATTGCCAACATTCTGTACGAGACCGCCGACCTGCTCGAAATCGATGGGCAGGATTCCTTCCGTATCCGCTCCTATCGCAACGCCGCCCAGGCCATCGAGAATCACTCGCAGCAAATTAAGGATCTCATCTCGGACCCCAAGCAAGTTCTCGCCATTCCCGGCGTCGGCAAGGGCATGCTCCGCAACCTGCAAGACCTTCTCAGAGACGGCAAGCTGGCCTTGCAAAGCGAATTGCTCGAGAAATATCACCCGTCGATGTTGCAACTGCTGAAGATTCAAGGCCTCGGCCCCAAGACCATCGCGCTCATCTGGAGCGCCCACAAAGTCTGTGACGTTGACGGAGTTGAGAAGTTGGCGCTGGAAGGAAAGATTCGCGAGTTGCCTCGCATGGGAGAGAAGCACGAAGCCAAGCTGCTGAAGTCCATCGCGGACTATCGCCGCATTAGCGGGCGATTCCTGATCGATGCCGCCGAAATCGAATGCGAAAAAGTCACTGAATATATTGCGCGGTTTTCGGGCATCGAAAAGATCACGCCCGCGGGATCGCTACGCCGCGGCCGCGACACCGTCGGAGACCTCGACATCCTCGTCACCGGAAGCGCTTGCACCACCGAGGAAGGCCGCCAGCAAGCCATTTCCCACGTCGCAAAATATCCGCCAATCATGGACGTGATCGCCAGCGGCGACAACAAAATCAGCTTCCACGTGCGCAGCGGCATGCAGGTCGACGTCCGCCTGCTACCGCCCGACTCCTTCGGCGCCGCCATGCAGTACTTCACCGGATCCAAGGCGCACAACGTGGCGCTACGCCAGCGCGCCCTGAAAATGAAGTACACCCTGAATGAATACAGCCTGGCTGAACTCGAAGGCGGGAAGCCGGTCGCGGGTAAAACTGAGGAAGAAATTTACGCCAAACTGAACCTCGACTACATTCCGCCGGAGATGCGCGAGAACCTCGGCGAAATCGATCTGGCGCAAAACCATTCCCTGCCGCGCTTACTCACTCAAGCCGACATAAAAGGCGACGTCCACATGCACACCGTCGAAACCGACGGTCGCAACACCATCGCCGAAATGGCCGAGGCCGCGAAAGCACGTGGGTACAAGTACATGGCCATTACCGATCACTCCAAAAATCTTGCCTTCGCGAACGGGCTCGATGACAGTCGGGCAATCGCTCACATCCAGCGTATTCGCGAAGCAGATAAGCAAATCGAAGGCATCAACATCTTTGCCGGAATTGAAGTCGACATCCTCGCCGACGGCGACCTCGATCTCTCCAATGACGTGCTCGCCCAAATGGACATCGTGATCGCCAGCGTGCATTCCGTATTCAATCAGGAACCCGCAAAGATGACCGAACGACTGCTGAAAGCGATCGAGAATCCGAATACGTCTCTCATCGGACATCCTACGGGCCGCATCCAGTTGCGACGCGACGCCTATGCCTTCGACATGCACGCCGTACTCACCGCTGCCGCCAAACACAAAGTGGCCATGGAACTGAATGCCTATCCCGACCGCCTCGACCTGAATGATGTGAACCTGCGGCAAGCCAAGCAGCATGGCGTGAAGATCGTCATCAACACCGACGCCCACCACACCTCGCACATGGAGAAAATTCGCTACGGCATCCTGCAAGCCCGCCGCGCATGGCTCACCAACGACGACGTCCTTAACACGCTTCCCGTGGAGAAGTTCGCGGAGGCCATGAAGCACGCCTGGTAAGAAACCGATGGAACATCAACGGAGCGCCAACCTTACTCCGCGGGTCGCATCCCGCCGCGCGCAAGCGTAGAATCGGCGGATAGAACAAGCCTATGCCCGACCAACCTCCCGCTCCCGCACCGAACCCCGGCACACCCGTCGCGTCTACAGGTCCAACCATCAACATTGGCGAAGAATACGGCACCGCAAAGAAAAATCTTCCGCCTGCAAAAATCCTGCTGCTCGCCGTTGCCGGCGTGGTCATCATCGTAATTGTTGCGTCTTTCCTGAAGCGCGCCAAGCCGCAGGCCTCAGGCTCTCTCGACAACGTGGCCGCGGTCGAGATTCCGGGGCAGAACGCCACCATGACGGCCCTGACATTCACCATCCGCAATACCAGCGACAAGACTCTTTACGTCCGCAGCCTGGAGGGCAAAATTAATGCGCCCACCGGAGAGTCCACCGCCGACGCGGTATCCGCGGTCGACTTCGATCGCTACTTTCAGGCATTTCCGCAGCTGAAGACCAGCGCGCAGCCCGCGCTTTCACCCGAAACCAAGATTGAGCCCAATGAAACCGTCGCTCGCACCATCATCGTCGCTTTCCCGGTGACTCTCGATCAATTCAACAAGCGCACCGCCACCAGCGTGATCATCTGGCCCTATAACGAGACCGTCCCAGTCGAACTCAAAAAGTGAAAACCTCACTTGCGCGAATCCTCGGAATGTTTTTCTATAACTCCATGAAGATCGC
>QIAK01000370.1:5355-6224 GCA_003225515.1 Acidobacteriota bacterium
TCGTCGTTCTCCTCCTTCCACTCTTCGCCGCTGCAGCGCCCGCTCAGCAACAAGGCAAATATCTTTTTTACGTGGGCACTTACACTGAAGACGGCAGCAAGAGCAAAGGCATTTACGCCTACCGCTTCAATGCCGCCACATCTGAGATCACGCGTCTCGGCCTGGCCGCGGAAACGACCAATCCATCCTTCGTGGCGCTACATCCGAACGGCCGCTTTCTTTATGCCGTGAATGAATTGCCCAACTACAAGGGCCCGAACAGTGGAGGCATCAGCGCGTTCTCCATCGATCACGCGACCGGCAAGCTGACTTTTCTGAATGAAATCCCGTCGCGCGGCGCCGATCCCTGCTACATCACTGTCGACAAGACGGGAAAGTATGTGCTGGTCGCGAACTACACCGGAGGCAGCGTCGCGGTATTTCCCGTTCTGCCCGATGGCAAGCTGGGCGAAGCCTCAGCTTTCGTTCAGCACACTGGCAAAGGCGCCAATCCCGAGCGCCAGGAAGGTCCGCACGCCCACTCGATCGACCTCTCACCTGACAATCGCTTCGCCATGGTCGACGACCTCGGCCTGGACGAGCTCCTCGTGTATAAATTCGACGCGGCGAAGGGAACGCTTACTCCTAACGATCCTCCATTTGCGAAGCTTGACGCCGGAGTGGGCCCAAGGCATTTCGTCCTGCGTCCCGATGGCAAGTTCGCCTATGTGGTCACTGAAATGGGCCACACGGTAACGGCCTTTTCGATTGACGCGGCCAATGGAAAACTGCAACCCCTGCAAACCATCACAACTCTGCCCAAGGATTTCAAAGGCCGCAATGACGACGCCGAAATTCAGGTGCACCCTTCGGGCAAGTTCTTGTACGCC